>JBEKQP010000023.1:0-28955 GCA_049519595.1 Candidatus Korobacteraceae bacterium
GTGCCCGTGCAGTAACTCCATGCGGCGCTCATCCGACGACACGCGAACGAAGCGGAACTCTCGAATTACCACCAGATGTCGCTCAAGCCGCAGAGCGCATTCCGAGCGTACCGGTGGATTGAACACGCGGCCATCCCACAGGCCTCGTAGCTTTCCGAGCAACTCCAGGCATTCATCCTCGAAGCGAAAGCCTTCCACCCGGGCATTCGAGCCCCGCAAAATCCATTTTGCGCCGTTTCTGTGCTGGAACAGCACCGATCCGTCTGGGTCGCGCTGGCAAAGAGTGAAGTCCACGAGCTTGGGCTTGTGCCGCACGGCATGAAATGGCTGACCGAGGAGCAGCCAAGCGATCAGGAATGTGTCTTTATCGCCATAGAGAATCTCGTAGAAGGCATCAGAGTGCTGGTTCATCCAGTGCGCCAGGGAAAGTGCGCGCCAGCATCGCGACTTATCCAGCACCATCTGACCCGATTCCAATGACGCCCCCTCGTAAAATGGAACTCCGCTGATCGTCCAAATTTGGTTTGTCCGCGAGAGCCGGACTATATCCGGCCAAAACATTGCGCCGGTCTCCTGAAATTCAGGTCGCTCGAACAGATAACTGGGATCTTTGACCGGCACATTGTCGGCATCCAGGAAAAGCGCTTCGCGGAAGCGCGAATGCATGAGCGCATAAGACTTCAGCTCCCACCCGCCCAGGCATTGCACTTGGTGACGCTTCGCGACTTCGAACGCATCAACCGTCTGCGCTCCGAGATCTTCCAGCAGACTGCGCATGGCCGGTCCCACTTCCTCCGGCCCTAAATGCCACACTTCGATGGGCAGAGTGCAACCTAGCTTGCCGCGCAGGAGAGCAATGCAAACCCAGGCGCAGGTGAATAACCTGGCTCCACCGGCACAGATTACGATGCCCCGTCCTTCGAAACGGCCGGTGGGGAACTGCGAATCTGCGGCGGCCGCAGCGGCCAGCGACGACTTCAGCTCTTCCAGCTTTGCTGACACGACGACTCCTCCGCGGTTTTCGACAGTTCCTTTAACCCCAACCCCAACGGGCGCTCATTCCCAGGCTCGGTTTGGCGATGGAAGAGCGCGCACCCGATAACAGGCTGCGACCGTAAGTGGATGGATGAATTGTAAGGGGCTGAAGTTGTTTGCCGCTCGATGTCAACATGGCGGCCGAGAAACTTTGGTTCCAGGATGGTGCAAAGTGACAGAAGCGGTGGTCGACCGGTGAGGCGTTCTGGTTATTAGAGCGGCTCTTACGCTGAGCGCGGTGGGAGAACCGGGACAGAGTTTTCGCTATTGACGTGACATGACCCGTGGTCTAAGCTGCTGCTTCTCGCAAATTTCATTGTAAGCGTAACGCTAAGAAGGGTGAGGTGTGCAATGAAGAATAGTTGGCAATGGCGAATTGTCCTGTTTCTGCTGACCTCTTTGATTATTGCAACCGGATGCCAACAAGGCTCCGATGGCAAGACCATCAAGATTGGCCACGCCGCGTCACTTACCGGCGACAACTCCGTGTTCGGACAGTCGGAGAACACCGGCCTGAAGGTCGCGATTGAACAGATTAACAAGCAAGGCGGTCTTCTGGGTAAACAGATTGAACTGGTTTCCGTGGATACTCGGAGTGATCCGGCCGAGGCGGCGAATGCCGTGCGGCGTTTGGTGGACCAGGAAAAAGTGAGTTTTGTGCTGGGCCCGTCGCAAAGCGGATCGACGCTGGCCGCGACTCCGATCGTGACTGCGGCGAAGATTCCGCTGATTGCCGCAGCCGCCAGCAACCCGTACGTTACGGTGAGCAAGCAGACAGGCGAAACCTACAAGTACGTATTCCGCGTTTGCTTTATCGATACTTACCAGGGCATTGTCATTGCCGATTTCGTCTATGACCGCCTGAAGGCGCGAAAGGCGGCCATCCTTTACGACGTTGGCAGCGATTACTCGCAGTGGCTGGCAAAGTATTTTGAGGAGGCTTTCGTCAAGCGCGGCGGTACTATTGTTGGAAAAGAGGCGTATCGAACTGGCGAATTGGACTTCCGTGCTCCGCTCGGCAAGATCAAAGAGACTCACCCGGATATTATCTTTCTGCCGTTGACCCAGAAGGATGGGGCGCTGGCGGCGAAACAGGTTCGTGACTTAGGTATCACTGCAATCATCATGGGCGGCGATACTTGGGCCAGCCCAGACATTCTGCCGCTTGGTGGCAGGGCTCTCGAGGGCGCGTACTTTACCAACTTGACGTCCTTTGAAGTACCCAAGGTTCAGCAATGGGTCGCCCAGAATGAAAAGCGATTCGGCGGGCCTATCGTCCGGAACGCTCTCTTGGTGAATGATGCAATGCTTTGGCTGGCTGACGCGGTTAAGCGGGCCGGGACTACCGATGGCGAAAAGGTCGTGGCCGCGCTCGAGCAGACCAAAGATCTTCCGGTGCTGACCACGGACAAGTTCACCGTAGATGCTAAGACGCATGATCCTTTAAATCGCCCGGCCTTCTTTTTTACGGTCAAGGATCAGAAATTCATCTTTGTAGAAACCTACGCGGCGAGATAACACTATTGCATGTTGAACCGCCATGCTGCTCGCAAAAGAGGGAGATGAGCAATGAAGCATAAGTATCAGTGGGGAATGGCCTTATTTTTGCTGATCTCGTTGATTGTTGCCACGGGATGCCAGCAAGGTTCCGAGTCCAAGACCATTAAGATTGGCCACGCCGTTTCTTTAACCGGCGACAACTCGGTGTTCGGCCAATCGGAGGCAACAGGCCTGAAGATTGGTGTCGAGGAACTTAACAAGAAGGGTGGCATTCTTGGCAAGCAGATTGAAGTGGTCACCGTGGACACCCGAAACGATCCGGCTGAGACCGTCAATGCCGTGCGGCGACTCGTAGACCAGGAAAAGGTAGTCGCCGTGCTCGGCCCATCGAGCAGCGGACCTGCGATGTCAGCAACCCCGATCGTAACCGCCGGCAAGATCCCGCTCATTGCGACCGCCGCGAGTAACCCGTATGTGACCGCGGACAAGCAGGGTGGAATCCACAAATACGTGTTCCGCGTTTGCTTCATCGACACCTACCAAGGGCTGGTTGACGCCGAGTTTGCATATGACCGCCTGAAAGCCCGCAAGGTTGCGGTGCTGTACGACGTTGGCAGCGATTACTCGCAGTGGCTGGCAAAGTATTTTGAAGACGCATTCATCAAAAAGGGCGGTGTCGTCGTGGCGAAAGAGGCGTATCGGACGGGCGAGTTGGATTTCCGCGCGCCTCTCGGCAAGATCAAAGGGAGCAACCCCGATCTTCTGTTCCTGCCATTAACGCAAAAAGATGCGGCCCTGGCTGCGAAACAGAGTCGCGACTTGGGAATCAAAGCGATCCTGATGGGCGGCGATAACTGGGCCAGCCCCGATATTCTGACACTTGCGGGCCCCGCGATCGAGGGAGCATATTTTTCCAATTCGGCCTCACTGGACGATCCCAGAGTAAAGGACTGGATCACCGCGCATGAAAAGCAATTTAGCGGCCCTCTGGTCCGAAATGCGCTTTTGGTTAACGATGCACTGTCCTGGCTGGCCGATGCGATGAAGCGCGCGAACTCTACCGACGGCGACAAGATCGTGGCTGCTCTGGAAGCGACCAAGGATCTGCCCGTGATGACAACCGATAAGTTCACGATTGACCCCAAGACCCACGATCCACTCAACCGTCCGGCGTATTTCAGCAAGATACAGGGCGGGAAGTTTGTCTTTGTCGAAGAATACGCGGCTAAATAACGCCGCGTGAATGGTCAGCCGCCGGTGGGCGCCACGGCGGCTTTAGTACCAACAGGAGAGGCACGTGTTTTTGCAGACGTTGATAACCGGGATTGCGATTGGTGGAATTTACGCGCTCATGGCGGTGGGTTACTCCCTTGTGTTCAGCATTCTCAACTTCAGCAATTTTGCGCACGGTGTCATTATCATGCTCGGCGCCTATATCGGCTTCTACGCGTGCGAGTGGTTTCACGCGCCGGTTCTGGTCGCAATGGTCGGTGCCATGGTTGGGAGCGCCGTGATCGCCGTTACTGTCGAGAAGCTCGCCTACCGTCCGCTGCGCCTGAAGCGCGCCGTGCCCTTGTATTTCATGATCAGCGCCATGGGCGCGGCGATCTTTCTTGAGAATTTGGTATATGTCACGGTCGGGGCGCATTTCTTCAGCTACCCGGCATTTCTGCAGCAATCAGTTCAGATCGGGCAATCGAATCTCGGCCTTTTGGATATCGGAGCCCTCTCGCTGTCTGCCGTGGCGATCACCTGCTTGACTCTCTTCCTCAGCAAGGCGAAGCTCGGCATCGCAATCCGGGCGGCTGCCCGTGATATGACGGTCCTCGGGACGCTCGGGGTTAATATCGACAGTCTTTTGATGGTAGTGTTCTCCATCGCAGGGCTGTTCGCGGGTATGGCCGGGGTATTCCTCGGGATCAAGTACCTGGTTTATCCAACGATGGGTTGGATCACGAATAAGGCTTACATCGCCGCGGTGATTGGCGGCATTGGCAGCCTTCCGGGATCAGTTGTTGGCGGCATTACTCTGGGGATCGTCGAAAGCTTTGTGTCTGTTTATCTGACAACCGCGTTGCGGGACGTATTCAGTTTTACCTTCCTGATTGTGCTTCTGTTGTTCCGTCCTTCGGGCCTGTTCGGCAAGACCTTGGACGAAAAAGTTTAGCCCCGGAATGGTCGAGCGTGCCGGGCGAAGAAGATCAGCGAAACTGGTTACGATGTCGAGTAAGGCTCCGGTCGAGCCATCACCTTCGCACGCTGGTCCAGGAGTACCGAACTGATGGGATATGTCGTCGGAGTCATAATTCTTAGTGCCGTCCAGGCGATTGCGACCACCGGATTGGCGCTGTTCACCGGCTTCACTGGACAGTTTTCGCTTGGGCACGCTGCCTTCATGGCGATAGGCGCCTATACGGCTGCGATTCTTACGCACTTCTATGGCGTTTCTTTTCTGCTCGCGATATTGGCAGGCGCGATCTTTGCGGCGGCAAGTTCGCTTGTGATCGGCGTTCCCACCCTGAAAGCCAAGCTCCGCAGCGACTACTTCGCGATTGCCACATTGGGATTCGGCGAGGCCGTTCGGGTCCTGCTCGAGAATTTGGAGATCACTCAAGGAGCGCGCGGACTACCGGGAATCGCGCGGCTTACGGATCTTCCGGTGGCCTTAGTCGTGCTAGCCATCACCGCTTGGCTGGCCCGGGACTACGTCCGCTCCCGTTATGGGTGGAGGGCAGTGGCCGTGCGGGAGGACGCAATTGCCGCTGAAATGATTGGTGTAAACGTCTTCCAGACGAAATTGACGTCGCTGGCATGCAGTGCTGCGCTCTGTGGAGTTGCCGGCGCGCTGATGGCGCACTACCTCATGTTCATTCAGCCGGCGATGTTTACCGGAGTGCAGTCGACGGCCTTGATTACCGCTGTCGTGGCCGGCGGGATCGGCAGTCTGACAGGGCCGATTCTGGCTGCCGCCGTATTCGTAATGCTTCCGGAGTTCCTGCGACTGGCAAATATGTGGCGTCTCGTGATCTACGGGCTGATGCTGATCCTGATCATGATCTTTCGTCCGGCTGGGCTGATGGGCTATCGGGAATTTTCTCTAAAACCGGTTCTTCGTCTGTGGCAGCGATTGAGCGGAAAGGGAAGAACCAGTGCTTCTTGAACTCAAGCAGGTTGCGAAAACGTTCGGAGGCATCAAGGCCGTTGACGGCGTCGATATGGCGGTCGAAGACCACGAAATTGTCGGCTTAATCGGGCCCAATGGGGCAGGAAAGACTACCGTCTTCAACCTGATTACGAGCGTCTACAAACCGGATTCAGGCAGCATATATTTCGCGGGAGAACCGATTCATCGGCTCCCGCCGCACAAAGTAGTCGGCAAGGGCATTGCGCGCACCTTCCAGAATATTCGGCTCTTCAACAACCTTTCGGTTCTGGAGAACGTGAAGCTCGCACTGCATGACGTGCCTTCCTACGGATTTTTCAGCGCAATACTCGGGCTTCCATCGACGCGCCGGCAAAACCAGTCAGCGGTCAAGACGGCAATGGGGTTTCTAGACTTGATGGGGCTGTCCGACAGGGCCGAGATGCGCGCTGGCGGACTACCGTACGGACTGGCCCGGCGTCTGGAAATCGCGCGGGCGCTGGCGCTATCGCCGAAGCTACTCCTTTTGGATGAGCCTGCCGCCGGGATGAATCCTGACGAAATCGTTGACCTCCGCGATTTGATCGCACGCATTCATCGCGACTTCAAATTGACCATCATCTTGATCGAACATCGCATGGATCTTGTAATGGCGATCTGCCCGCGATTGGTAGTCCTCAATTTCGGAACCAAGTTAACGGAAGGTACACAGCAAGAGGTCCAGACCAATCCTGCCGTATTACAGGCGTATCTCGGAGGCGACTATGCCAATGTTGCAGGTTAGCGGCGTCTCCGTCTTCTACGGCAAAATTCAGGCCCTAAGCTCGGTGTCTCTGGAAGTCCATCAGGGTGAGGTGGTCGCTTTGATTGGAGCCAACGGGGCAGGAAAATCAACCCTCATTTGGACTGTTGCCGGCGTGCTGAAGCCCGCAAGTGGACAAATTATTGTGGAGGGCAAGGTCGCCCCTGCGCAGCCTCATGTGGTCGCTAAGATGGGGATCAGTCTATCGCCGGAACGGCGGCGACTGTTTCCTAACCTGACAGTGAAAGATAATTTGAAGATGGGGGCGTATCTCCGCAAGGACGCGGAAGCCGTTAAGACTGACGAAGAAGCGATGTACCAACTCTTTCCGGTCCTAGCCCAACGCGGGGGCCAGTACGCCGGGACTCTTTCAGGCGGCGAGCAGCAGATGCTGGCAATTGCTCGAGCCCTGATGCGACGTCCCAAGCTGCTGCTGCTCGACGAGCCGTCGCTTGGTCTATCACCTCTGCTCACCTCACAGCTATTCGAGAAGATCGTCGAGGTAAACCAGCGCGGCGTCACAATTCTGCTTTCAGAGCAAAACGCCTTCAAGGCTCTCAGCGTGGCTCACAGGGCATACGTCATTGAGGCTGGTAGGATTACGGCCGAAGACACAGCGAAAAACCTGCTGGCAAGCGAGCGCGTTCGCGCCGCCTACTTGGGTGTGAAGAGCGTTATCAAGGACGATGTAGCTGAGAACACAAGGGCCGGGAACCGTTCAAGCAGGACATAGCGCGGTAGCCCCTTCAGAAGCAATCGAGCGTTTGGTAGACGGGTCCAAGCATTCATTCAAAAGAGACTATGTGTGCAAGTTTTTGCACTCCCGGGAGAGGGAAAATTTTTCCTAACTCGGGCCGTCAGCCGGGTATAGCATTACTTTAGTACTAAGGCTAAAGTAGATAGGCGTCTATGGCGTGGCGGGGCGAATGGCCCCATGCGTGCTCCATAACCCGTAAATGGCACCGTTCGGGTCTTATAGATCAATGAGTTACTTTAAGACTTATTCCACGAACCGACGCGATGGCGAACTTCCTCAGGGGCTAAAGACCACAGTGTCATTGGCTCTGGACAATGCCGCTTACACCCCCCTGATGAGGTGGCGTAAAGCGAAGGTCTTGTTCTCGCCATTGCCGCAACCACGGAGTCGTTGGAGAGCGTTCGCCACCAGTTTTGGCCTGCAGTCTACTGCGCTGGTTCTTGGCGTACTCGCGGCCAGCGTTCCCGTGGTTCAGCAACAGCTCGCTTACGTAAAGCTAATCGCGGCACCACATGAGCCTGTCGTGTGGCAGCAGCCTGCTACGGAAACCCCCATGGTGGCGCCCGAGCCCAAGCCCAAACCTCTGATCCAAAGGATCAGGCACCGCCAAGCTGCTCCAGTGCTGCCTGCTCCTGTTGCAGTGCCCAGCTTGGAGGTGGCGACCAAATCGTTCGTCCAACCTGCGCCCGAGCCGAGGGAGGTCATTGCAACCCAGGAAGAGCCGCCGAAATTGCAGTGGCATGTGCAGTCCGTTAATTTCGGCAGCTCGGCAACACCGTCCCTGCCGAAGATGGCGCCCCGCAAAGTTCAGACCGGCGGATTCGGCGATCCCTACGGTGTCGCGGTTCAGCGAAAGTCCGGAAAGGTGGCTACGATCGCCGCGATTGGTGGCTTTGATCTTCCTGCTGGCCCAGGCTACGGGAACGGCAACGGAGGCGCGAGAGGTCTGCGCGGAGTGATTCCCAGCGCAGGATTTGGCAACGGAATCGCGAGTAACGCACGCCCGAGGCCGCTGGGACATGGTGTCCAAACCACGAATTTTGCCGGACCGGTCATGGAGGCCAAGAAGCTGCCACTACCGCCAAAACCGACCATAGTGCCAGTTACGATCCGTGAGAAACCTAGCCCCGCATACACGCGCGAAGCCCGTGAGTTGCGCGTAGAAGGGGAAGTTCTGCTGGAAGTTGTGTTCGCTTCCAACGGGCGAGTTCAGGTAAAGCGCGTGCTCCGCGGCCTCGGCTATGGTCTGGATGAAGCGGCCGTGCAGGCGGCCGAGAGGATTCGCTTTTCACCCGCTCAGCAGGGAGGCCAAGCCGTCGATATCAGTGCCACCGTTCATATTGTTTTTCAGTTGTCGTGAAAGGCTGTGGGGTCGACAATGACTGCGCAAGCGTGACGCTGATTCTGGCCCGCAATCGGCGGGCTTACCCCTGTAACTCTTTCTGCAACATTTTTACAAAGGCGTCCATCGCAGGTGAAATCCATTTATCCCGATGCCAGATCACCTGTGTCGAAATATCCATCGGAGCGCCGCTCCAGCGCAGAGCCGTTAGTCGATTCTCGCGGAGTTCGGATGCCACAGCAATTTCAGGCAGCAGCGCGACTCCCATACCCAGTGCCGCGCAACCTTTGATCGCTTCCACACTAGTGAACTCCGTCGTGTTTTTGGGGCGAATGCCTCGCAGCAAAAGCAAGTCGTCGAGCTTTTTCCGATAGGCGCAGCCAGCTTCGGTCAGGAGCATTGTCTGCCCCCTCAGGTCTTCGGGCGCCACCTTCGCTCTGGTCGCTAGCGCATGCATCGGGCCGACGACGAAGATCACCCGCTCCGTCCGCAGCTGGATACTCGACAGCCGCTCGTTAGCAATTTCGTCAGCCATCCGAATCGTCACATCTAACTGACCTGTCTCCAGAGGCGCGACCAGGTTTGCATCTTCGTAGGGTCGAAAGATCAACTCGACATCCGGATACTGCTTGCGAAACTTGCGGAGTACCCGCGGCAGGCGGTAGGTGAGCACCGATTCCGGTGCGCCCACGCGCAGCGGCCCGGATGGGACGGAACTGTGCGACAGGGCATGTTTTGCTTCCGTAAGCGTAGCTAATACTTTTTCCGCGTAGGGCCGCAGACGCTTTCCGGCCTCGGTCAACACCACCCGCTTTGACAAGCGATCGAACAATTGTGCTCCAAGCTCTTGCTCCAGCGAATGGATCTGTCCCGTGACGTTCGACTGAACGCAGTGCACTCGCTCGGCGGTCCGCGTAAAGTTCAACTCCTCTGCCAGCGCATGAAAAATCTCAAGTTGCCGCACTTCCATAACAATCTCCCGTACCGATGATGTTAATCAGTATAATCTATTGGACTGATGGTTACTATTTGGGCAACATAATAATTGGAATGGAAGTGTGAACGAACCTTCCAGGAGGCCCAATGAAAAACGAATCCATCACTCGTGCGGTCAAAGAGTCCAGTGCCGCTGTAGCATGTGGCAAGGAAAGACCAGGCGTGGTGCCGATCGCAGCAGTCAGCCGTGCTCTCGGCTACACGGAGAGCGAACTGTTTATTGCGGGTGACATACTCAATCGCTTTGTCTGGCGGTATCCGGAGGAACCGTCGCGGAAGAATGTGAGTTCAATGGAAGCAGAGGTGCCCGGCTCTCTTTCCGGCCGGGAGCATGCCGCTTGATCTCCCCGCACGATCTGCCCGGCGGCCGGAGCTATTGTTGGCCAACTACGTGTCAAACGCGTCAAGTAGCGTCCGGCCGAGCTTGCGTTCGAGGCGCGCGAGCCTATGTTCGAAGCACGCTTTAGTCTTGCGATAGACGGCTGCCGTAATCATCCCTGCCTGGTTGGCGCGACGAAGTTGGGCAAGTGCCTCACGCGCGATCGCAAGCGCCTGTCGCGGTTCGTGGGCTTCATGCTCAAAGTAGATTGCCAACTGCTCGTAAGCTTCGTATCCTTCGCGTGAGTTTCCGAGTGTGCTTTCCCACAGCTCACGCGCGCGGGCGAAATCTCCGTCGCGCCTTGCCAGTCGCGCGAGAGCCGCACGAGCCGCCCGATCGGTTTCCAGCGGCAGCAGCGAGACAATCGACTGTTCGTACAGTTTGCGCGCACGCTTGCGCTCGCCACGCCGCTCGCAAATGCGAGATACACCGTACAACTCCAGCCCATCCGGGCTAGTCGGCTCTTCTTCGCCGAGGAGTGACAGTATGCGGCCCGCGAGCCCGGCGAGGCCACGCAGGTCCATCTGATTGTGGTGGAAGACAGGGACGAGCGCATCTGCATGGCCACCGCGTATAAAATCGAGATAGATTCCTGGGATCAGCTCCGAGGCTAGATCTGCACCCCGGTCCCAGCCGAGCACGTGGCGTTCGAGTTGCGACAACCTTACCGAGCCAAGCCGCAAGCGCCACAGGTTCCGCGCCGGATGAAGGAAGTCGAGGTGCGCCAGCAGTACGGGCGGAGGGATGGTTCGCGTCATCCGATAACGTGTTTCAAGTAGCGGCCAGTCGAACGATTTGCCGTTGAACGTGATCAATACCGGGTGTTCCGCTAACCGCTCTGCAAGGGCGGCGAGCAACGAAGGCTCTTCACTGTACTCACGCATGAACAACTGTTCGACCTGAAGACCGCCGCCTTCCCACCATCCAAGGCCGACCAGAAAGGGATACGTTCCCGTCCCTCCGGCGAGCCCTGTAGTCTCCGTGTCGAGGAATAGCCACCGTTTAGCGTCAGCGATATCTTCCGGAGCATCCGGTGCGAGCAACCGCAGCGCCGCAGCATTTGGAATATACGGGGCATGGCCGCCATGCCAGCAGTGCAGCGAAAGATGTTCGCCATGGAGGTTCCGCTTTACCGACGCCCCCAGGATCAGCGCAAGCCTTTCAGCGCCAGTGGCAATCCCCGATGCGCCGCCGAAGGCTTCTTCGACGGGGCTCTGCGCCGGCCCGATTTCGGGCCCGGATAGGGGTGGGGTCGAAGGGCGCTGTAGAGCCTTTAAGCGGGCAAAGCGATCTGCTGTTGGCGGAGCCACGTTGGTTGAATACTCTCCTATTTCTCAGCGCTGGCGCGGGCTGGTCAAGAGCAGAGCTGCCCAAGGATCGCGAGTGCTACTTCCTTGGACCGCTCGCTCTTATTGCCTGCGGGACCGACACACGATGGGCATCCGCTGTCGCATGGACAGGCCGCGATGAGTTCACGCGTGCGCGTCAGAAGTACCTGGTAAATATGGTAGAGCGGTTCACTGAATCCAATCCCTCCGGGATAGGCGTCATACAAATACAAGTTTGGCCGGAAGAGCTCTTTCTCGGTTGCCGTCGCAGTCGCAAAGTCCTGCCATTCCATATCACCACCCGCGCTCGGTGGTCGTTCGCCGACCGCTGTACCGAGATCGCGCCGGTCGCACATAAGCAGCAGTGTCGCCATGGACGCAAGCGCGTAAAGCAGCCCGAAAATGCCGCTCTGGCGCTCGGAAAGCGTAAACGGCAGGCCCGCCAGTAGTTCGTGTTCGAGCGTCACCCAGAAGGCGGTTGTGTGCATCTCGTTCTCTGGCAATTCGAGCTCTCCGGAGCCCACGTTTTCATTGGTGAAGAATTTGATTTTCTTGAAGCCCACTACCTGCGATCGCACCAGCACGTCGCCGTGCGCGCGTGCTGCCGGACCGGGAATACTCTGCTCTTCCGCGATTTCGAGTACCCGCACCTGCGTGTAGCGGATTGCGTCGGTGAAGTAGTCCACGTTCACGGGCTTCACGTATGCTTTGCGTTGATCGAAATCAAGCCGCTCGACGTGGTACTGCTGCCCCTGATGAATGTAGATCGCTTTCGGATGGACAGTGGTGAGTGCGGACGAAAAATCTACCTCTCCAATCACCTCCGGTTTGCCATTCCCTTCGCCCGTGGTGTCGATGATGACGAAATTATCAGACGTCACCGAGCGCAGGCTGACCGTATCTGCCGGATAGCCCTGCTGCACCCAGTGCCAGTTGTCCCCGCTGCGCTGCAGGAACCCCGCTTCAGCAAGCCGCTCGCAGAGATCAGGCAATTCCGCGCCGCCGAATTGCTCATCGGGCGAGAGCGGCAGTTCGAACGCCGCACACTTCAAATGGTTCACGAGAATTTCGAGGTTGTCTGGCTGAATGTGCGCCTGCTCCGGCGAGCTTCCGAAAAAATACTCCGGATGCTGCACGATAAACTGATCGAGCGGCGCGGAAGACGCAACGAACACCGCGCAAGAGGACCCGCTGCGGCGTCCCGCACGTCCGGCCCGCTGCCAAGTGGAAGCAATCGAGCCCGCATATCCCGCCATCACACATGCGTCGAGCGAGCCGATGTCAATTCCCAATTCGAGAGCATTCGTGGTCACGACTCCGCGGATGCGGCCCTCCCGCAATCCACGTTCAATCTCGCGCCGTTCCCCCGGCAGGTAGCCACCGCGGTAGCCGCGGACCGGTTCCGCCTGGCCGGGCTTCGGCGGATTTGCCTGCTGCAAATAGGTAAGCAGGACCTCCGTATGCAGCCGGCTATTGGCGAAAACAATCGTCTGCAGTTTGCGCGCAAGCAGCTCTTTGGCCACCCGCGTAGCTTCATTGATATAGCTGCGCCGGATGCCGAGGTTTCGATTGACCATCGGCGGATTATAGAAAACAAAAAGTTTTTCTCCAGCAGGCGCCCCATTTTCCTCTACCACCTCGACTTCACCCTCAATGAGTTGCGAAGCCAACTCGCCGGGATTGGCAATCGTCGCTGAGCAGCAGATGAACTGCGGATTCGAACCGTAGAAACGCGCGACGCGTCTCAATCGCCGCAGCACATTCGCAAGATGGCTTCCGAACACACCGCGGTAAGTGTGCAATTCGTCCAGCACGATGTAACGCAGGTTCTCGAACAGCCGCATCCACTTGGTGTGGTGCGGCAGGATTCCGGTGTGCAACATGTCCGGGTTCGTCAAAACAATATGTCCGCGCTCCCTGATCGCCTTGCGCGCGTCGTTCGGTGTGTCGCCATCGTAGGTGAACACTCCAAAGCGGTCATCGAGTCGCTCTGCAAGGTCGTGCAACTCGGCGAGCTGGTCCTGGGCCAGCGCTTTGGTCGGAAACAGGTAAAGAGCGCGGGTATCAGGGTTCTCCAGCACTGCATTCAGAACCGGAAGGTTGTAGCAGAGGGTTTTGCCTGAGGCCGTCGGCGTTACCACGACGACGTTCCTGCCGCCGTGCACCAGCTCGGCCGTGGCGGCTTGGTGCGAATACAATTCCTTGATCCCTTTTGCCCCGTACGCCTCCGACAGTTCATTTCTCACCCAATCCGGCACGGGGCGAAACTTTGCCGTGCGGGCCGGGATTTGCCGCACGGAAGTCAGCACTTCTTCCGCGCGGTAACGGGCAGCCAGAGTTCCTAAAATCTCCTGAACGGTATCGAGGGTGGTGTTTGGCCGTTGTGCCAGGGCCTGCGGGAGCGGATTCATACAAACCTCTGCAAGGTTATTCGCCTTTTGTTCGCTCAAAGGCTAGCACCTCACCCGCCCCGGTGCAATACCTGATCAGGTGACTGATCCAATTTGTGGCAACCATCAGGACGGCAGTCGTGGGAGACTCCGATTGCGTGGAGTCGGCCCCGCTTTGAACCTGCTGGCGTCGCTGGTCTGGTTCCGGGTAAACTCGTGCGTGCAACTGGAACAATTTCAGTCGGTACACCCGTGAGCATCATCGCCGGGCCCGGATGGCACCCGGTAAACGCCAAGCGGTTGCCGTAGACCCTCGGGAGGTTCGGCTCTTTGCGGGTGCATCTTCCGCGAATCCGGCGTGGTGGAAGATCGCAGATTTTTGTCGGAGGCATGCTTGATGGTCGCCACTCCCGTACTGCAAGAAACGCCCGTACAAACTGCGTTGCGAAATCGAATTCGAGAGCTGTGTGCCAAATATCCCGATGAATACTGGCGCAAGGTAGATCGCGAACGAGCGTATCCCGAAGAGTTCATCAATGCGCTCACCGAGGCCGGCTACCTGGCGGCTTTGATTCCGGAAGAGTACGACGGCGCCGGATTAGGCGTGTTCGATAGCTCCATCATCCTGGAGGAGATCAACCACTCGGGGGGCAATGCAGGGGCGGCCCACGGGCAGATGTACACCATGGGAACGCTGCTGCGCCATGGCTCGGAAGAGCAGAAGAAGCGCTATCTGCCAAAGATCGCCAGCGGTGAACTGCGCCTGCAAGCCTTCGCCGTCACCGAACCGGATGCGGGCTCCGATACCACCAGGCTCAAGACCAGAGCGGTGCGGAGGGGAGACAAATACGTCATCAATGGTCAGAAGGTATTCACCTCGCGGGTACAGCATTCAGACTTAATGATTTTGCTCGCTCGCACCACGCCAGTCGACCAGGTGAAGAAACGGTCCGAGGGCCTCTCCGTGTTCCTGGTCGACTTGCACCAAGCCATCGGAAACGGGCTTACCGTGGTCCCGATCCGCACCATGATGAATCACGAGACCAACCAGCTTTTTTTGCAGGACGTGGAAGTGCCGGTGGAGAACCTCATCGGAGAAGAGGGCAAGGGGTTTCGCTACATTCTGGACGGCATGAACGCCGAACGTATTCTCATCGCTGCCGAGTGCGTTGGCGATGGCTACTGGTTCATCGAGCGCGCGGCGCGCTACGCCAATGAGCGAGTGGTATTTGACCGTCCTATCGGCCAGAACCAGGGCATTTCCTTTCCGATTGCGCGGGCATATGTGCACGTGCGGGCGGCGGACTTGATGCGCCAGGACGCGGCGAAGCGCTTCGACGCCGGCGAGCCGTGCGGTCCGGAAGCAAACATGGCAAAACATCTGGCTGCCGAAGCCTCCTGGGAGGCGGCCAACGTAGCCTTGCAAACCCATGGCGGTTATGGCTTTACCGAGGAATACGACATCGAGCGCAAGTTTCGCGAAACGAGGCTATACTTAGTCGCTCCGCTTTCGACTAACCTTATACTGTCGTATATCGCTGAGCACGTGCTCGGATTGCCGAGATCCTACTGATGCCGCCTCTGGGAAGGATCAAGGTGGTTTCCGAGCAGGCTGAAGTTGAAGTAGAGTTGGACTGCAAGAAGAGAGGCAGCAAAGAAGGCTTAAGTCGCCAAGTTCGGCCCCGTAGCTCAACTGGATAGAGCATCAGACTTCGGATCTAAATAGGCCCATTTTGAAGATCTCCAGTAACTCTCTGGAAAATCAATATAAATATATGATTATAAGATATTTACCTTTGGTTACAGTTGGTGCAGCCGGTAGCACACAGTAAGCCCCAGATGCAGGCAGTCCCTTCAAAAACCCCTTCAATGTTCTCTTGAAATCTGTACTCATATGTACATAATCAAGACTGTTCTGACCTTGCTGCATGCGAAGCATCTGATCGCAGAGGGGCGATGCAAGGAACCTGAGGACTCGAACCCCCAGACCTCTACCGTGTCAACTCAGTAAAATCAATACTTTACAACAACTTAGCGGGATACGGACGGCACCCTAAAGCATTGTAAGGACACTCAAAGCGAAATCGTTGTGTACCACGTTGTGTACCACGCTTCGTACGGATGATGGTCCCCCATTCCTTAAGCCCGTTACGTTCATCACATGCCCCGCTGGTCCCGAAGTTCTTCTCTTGGGGTTGGTCACCGCGCCGCATACGGCTTCTGCACCCGCGCATCCGGCACCACGCGCTGAAGCGCGCAAAAGCAAATATATCCTGAGTCTAGTACTAGTGTGTTGTGCGCAGTGCAAAGGCGCTGGCCCGCGGGTGTAATGGAAAACCTGCAGTGGTGTTTTATCGCGCCAGGGAGTAGGTGTATATTACAACTAGTAGCGTGGGGAGTGAGGGTGATGCGAACATTGTGATTCGCTTCGGACTCCGAAGCTCTTACGCCGGCCACAAGCGGTAGTGTTCCGTTCTGTTCCTGTGGTACCACATTCGGAATCGATGCGGGAGGTCCACATGTCGTACAGACACACTGGCCCAGACTTCAACCCACAGCGGCGTGGCCTTCTTCGTGCAAGCACGGCCGCCGCCGGGCTGAGCATGCTTACACCGTTATTCTCCGTCCCCTTGCTCGGGGCGGAGGTCTGCCAACCACCTATACCGAAGAGTCACGCCCCGTCTAACGGCGGCAGTTGCCCATTTCCCATTCCCTGGTTGGACAAGAATGGCAATCACAACCAGATGCCGAAGGCGAATGTCGAACTCTCCAACATCTTCCATTTTCAAGGAAAGCTCGGCCGTTGTGCCGGGTTCACTGGCATGGGGACCGACAACAAGGGCAATCGGATGGCTTTCGGTAACCCTACCACCGACTTCAGTTACATCTCGGGAGAATACTGGGCAGCGCGCCGACCGCAGCAGGGCGTGTTCTCTCATATATGACTGACGTTGTTCAAGGGACCGGCGGTCCCTGCAAACCAAATCCACGACTGCCATCCTCCCATCGCGCCAGACGGCACCTACTGGGTGGCGCCTGTGTCCGAAGGCGGTCTCGTCATCAGCTCCGATGGGCGAACGGCTACGCTGACCATGAAAAACGTTCCCGTCGTCGATCAACCCCGCTGGCCGGCAATGGATGCGGAAACCGCACCCGCGTTCATGGATTTCAAGCTGGTCTTCAAGGCCACCAACGAACGCGTTGTGTATGAAGATCCGCTGTTCCAGTACCGTTTCGAAGGGGTCAAAGCGACGGCACAATTGGAGGCGGCAATCCGCGTTCCTTCCACGAAGTTTTCCTGGAAATCGGATCCGCTGGAGACTTCACATTGCGATTTCGCGGTCATGGGCGAGGAGGCGAACGGCCGCTATTACAAGAAAAGTTGATGCCGTCCGCCGAAACGATTCGTGAAATTGATTGGGCGCGGTCGGGCGATAATCTTTCCTGCTCGCCGGCCGCGTCTACCTCTCACTACCGAATCAACGTTGCAATTGGCAGGTCATAGCACCTTGTCCCAGGCTTGAGAGTCTTGCCGCCTACATAATCCTCTAACCCAGCGGTACTACTAGCGTTCAGAGGGCAGTTCAAATCCAGCAGCCTTAAATGCCGCTCTCCCGGACGGCGAAGCGAGAAATTTGACGAACGCACGTGCCGCCTCTGGGGCCTTGCTGGTCTTGAGCACAACGGCGGCATACGGGATTTCGCTCTGGAGACTTTTGGGCAAGGGGCCAACCAGCTCAGCACCTGGAACAGCAGTAATCTCACTCGATTGGACAACCACGATCTCGGACTGCCCGTTTGCTACTCGTTGTACGGCTTCTTCACCTACGCCTGCTAGCGTAGCTTTGCTTCTCACCTGCTCTACGATGCCGAGGCGTGGAAGCACCACTGTGGCGAAATAAGTACCGGATGTGCCGCCACGGGCAGGGTCGGCATATGTTATCGACTTTGCCGCGAGGAGTGTTTCCCGGAACTCGTCGGGTGTCCCGGTCTTGGGCCGAGGTGTACCCGCCTTGATTCCGACTCCCACCCCAACGCTACCCACCTCCAGCCGCGAGTCGGGTGCAACCAGCCCTCCCCGTTCGAGCTCAGTAGCCCCGGCGGAAGGAATTACCGTAACGTCAGCCGGCGCACCAGCAGCCACCTGCTTTTGTATTCCTCCTCCTGTACCGAACGTAAACTTGATAGTGTGATGGGTCTCACGCTCGAAGGCTGCTGCGGCGCCCTGTAACGCTGACCTCACGCCCCCTGGTGCGTACACGCTCAACTCTGAGCCGATTGCCCCTATTGAACACGCGCAAAGAACGACTGCAAGAATTAGAGGTTTCATCCTTCATCTCCTCTGACCAGTTGCACAACAGATACAGTGACGATAACTTCTTTTCAAGTTGGCCTACGCCTCCAGCCAAGCCGGTGCGTCTTTCAGCAGCCTGCTACACGTCAATGACAGTGCTTACGAAGGCTGGAATGAACCGATCCCCAAAGCACTCGTAAAGTGTTGCCATCATGGCAAAACCTGTACAGTGATTGGCCGCGATAAACTCAGGGCCAAACGAGGCAAGCTGAGCGAGAGTTCTGGCCTGCTGCTCTTTCGACACAGGCCCCAAGTGCGTCCCACCAATCCAGCCAGCCAATCGCGAGGTGCCTGTGACCTCAAGCCCGCGTCGCACAGTATTGACCAATCCGGCGTGCGTACACCCGCCGATTACCACCAGCCCACGAGGGCCGGCGTAGAACAGTGAGGTGTCATCCTCGATTATGTCTTGACATTCGGCCCCGTCGGTCGCACAGGTCACGAGTTTGGGATCGCCCGTTTCGTACGCGGTGTTCCGGGGAATGTGTCCGCTCACCCAGAGCCCCGGGATGATTTCAGTTGGCTTGTCAACAAAACGCCACTCCGCCCCGAGCGCCGTCAGCAGTTCTTTCTTATGCGGGATTCCGGAGAACTTGCGCTGCTGCCCCGCAACAGAGTATCGGGCCTGAAATATCCCTTGATGTGCGTAAACTGGAATCTTCTTGCGCGCATTCTGCAGCACGTGGAAGATGCCGCCTGTGTGATCGTAGTGGCCATGGCTCACCACCAGCATGTCTAGCTCTGAAGGCCGGTAGCCAAGCAGGCTCAAGTTGGAAACCACGGCGGATGATTGGCCGGTATCGTAAAGAACTTTTTTCTCCGCGTGCTCGATCAGAAGTGAAAGACCGTGCTCCGCCAGAAAAGGCCGCCCCGTACCAATCGGCACCGCATTGTCGATAATCACCGTAACCTTCATGGTTTACCTCCACCTCTATCTGCCGACAACGTCTCGCAACGCATGGCTCCGACATGTCCCAGGCGCACACTGCATTACAGCGTTAACGGCAATACCTTGGCTTGTTCGGCGTGCACAGTAAGTGTAATATACATCTACATGCTTGATACAACCAAAATTAATTACTAGAGGAGATGCCGTGAGGATCGCAATACCGTTAGCGGAGGGCCGACTGTGCCAACACTTTGGACATTGTGAAGAGTTTATGTTCGTCGACGCAGATCCTTGCACAAGAAACGTATCTGGGCGTCGGGTGGAGAAGGCCCCGGACCACCAGCCTGGCCTTCTGCCGCTATGGCTGAAGGAACGCGGAGTCAATGTAGTCATTGCGGGAGGAATCGGTTCGCACGCCCAAGATTTACTTGCAGCGGCTTCGGTTCAAGTACTCGCCGGCATCTCGGCTTCCGATCCGGAGGTAATTGTCAGCGCGTTCTTGAATGGCAAACTGGAGACCGGGTTGACCGGTTGTGATCATTCGGGCGCAAGCTGCCAGCACTAACCTGATGTTCGCGGTTTCCGGCAGTGTAGTGACGAATCATTCGGGGAAGCAATTCGATGCCGCATGTTGAGTGTCGTCGACACAAGCACCAATATCCTTGTACATGCGCGATGGGGCACCTTTACCGCTTTGTAGAACCAGTACTTCTGCTGATACTCAAAGAGAAAAAACATTCGTACGGCTATGATCTTTCTGGTGAGCTTTCCCGGTATTCGTTTACTGATTCTGAAATCGAAAACGCCGTCTTGTACAGAACCCTTCGCCGGCTGGAGACCCACGGTTATGTCATCTCGCACTGGGATGTCGATGCGCCGGGCCCGGCCCGCAGAGTTTACTCTCTGACGAAAGAGGGGAACAAGCATCTGCGGGAGTGGGCGCAAGTGCTGGGGAAAGTGGCCAGCTCAATGTCTCGATTTGCACGCCGGGCCGATTCGGCGACAAAGGCGCCTGAAATAGATCACGTGTAACGAATCACGTGTCTTTTGCATTTATTCAAGGTCATACTGGACGATATCCATACAGTCGCGGAAGACGGCAAGCTGTTAGAACGCCGATAATCTTTGACTTTGCCGGCCCGCCAAAGGAGCAGGATGAACACACGTAAAAGAATTCTCGTTGTCGGCGGAGTAGCCGGTGGGGCCTCCTGCGCCGCGCGTGCACGCAGGCTTTCCGAAGATGCAGAGATCATCGTTTTCGAACGCGGCCCGTATGTTTCCTTTGCGAACTGTGGGTTACCGTATTACGTCGGCGACGTCATTCAGAAGGAAGACAAGCTTCTGGTCGCCACGGCGGAACTGTTCAAGACCAGATTCAATATTGACGTCCGCACTGAAAGTGAAGTGGTTGCCATTGATCGGGAACGCCGTGAGATTCAAGTTCGTAATCTCCGAACGGGAGCATCCTACCGGGAGCAATACGATGCGCTGGTGCTCGCCCCGGGGGCCGCGCCTCTTCGTCCACCTTTGCCAGGCATCGATTTACCAGGTATTTTCACCCTGCGGACGATCCCCGACAGCCGCGATATTCGTCAGTGGATTGCCGTAGGCGGCGCTCAGACAGCGGTTGTCGTGGGGGCGGGATTCATCGGACTCGAAATGACGGAGAACCTGGTGCAGCGTGGCCTGACCGTCACTGTGATCGAGATGATGGATCAGGTGCTGCCACCACTCGACCCGGAGTTGGCGGAGGCGGTGCGCCAGCGTCTTGTCGATAAGGGTGTCTCTGTTCACCTGAACGATGCGGTGGCGGCGTTTGAACGCGAATCGAGCGGCCAGCTCGTGGTGACGACGCGATCCGGCGTGTGCATAAGGACCGATCTCGTCGTGCTTGGCCTTGGCGTTCGCCCAGAGATCAAGCTGGCCAAACAGGCTGGACTCGTGATCGGGGAGAAGAACGGAATTCGCGTTGACGAGAGCATGCGAACCAGCGACCCACATATCTGGGCAGTCGGGGACGCGGTGGAAAGCCGTGATTTTGTGACCGGAGAGTGGTGCGTGGTTCCGCTGGCCGGTCCCGCCAATCGGCAGGGGCGCATCGCCGCCGATTCGATTTGCGGACGCCGCGTCCATTTCCGCGGTGTGCAATCGACCGCCGTCTGCGGGGTCTTCGGTCTGACAGTGGCGATGACTGGCGCGAGCGAAAAAGCGCTCAAACGCAGTGGAATCGCCGATTATGACAAGGTTTACTTGCACCCAAACGACCACGCGGCCTACTATCCCGGAGCCAAGCCGATTCATTTGAAACTTCTCTTTTCCTGTGGCGATGGCCGCGTCCTGGGCGCACAGGCTGTGGGAGAAGAAGGGGTAGAGAAACGAATTGATGTGATTGCAATGGCCATCCAGAAGGGCGCCACAATCCACGATCTTGAAGAAGCCGAACTCTGCTACGCGCCACAGTTCGGTACCGCGAAAGATCCCGTCAATTTCGCCGGCATGGTCGCAAGCAATGTCCTGCATGGAGATGTCTCGCTGGCCCGCTGGGAACAGGTGCCCGACACGCAAGCGCTGCTGCTCGACGTGCGCGAGCCCTCCGAATTCAAAGATGGCCACGTGGAAGGCGCACTGAACATCCCTTTGCCGCAATTGCGAGCCCGGCTTGGCGAACTGCCTGGCGGTCGCGAGATCTGGGTATATTGTGCCGCTGGCCAGCGCTCCTACTATGCGCTGCGCATACTCCGCCAGCACGGGTATTCCTGCGTTAGGAATCTCTCTGGTGGATTTACCTCTTACAAGCAATTCCAGCCAATGCTGCATAAAGCCCAAGCGGCAGTCGGTGGGAGAGAATGAGATAGATAATGCCGGGCAAATACAGCATGCGGACGTGGCTGATGCGCATCCCTATCAGCCACCTCGCTTTTATTCACCTTCCCTAAGCAGCGCGAATCCCGGTCAGGCGATTACGGCTTGCTAGTCTCGACTGGCGTTCCGGGCGCATTGCTCCACTCGAAGAATGATCCCTCGTACAAGACCGGATTAAAGCCAAGAAGCTTAAGGGTGAAGAAGTCGTGCGAAGCCTGAACACCAGTGCGACAGTAAACCACCACGTTCTTTCCGCGCTTTACGCCCGCCGCTTCGTACTTGGCCAGCATCTCCGGCGCCGGCTTTAGAACAGGATTGTCTTTGCTCGCCAGGTTCTCCATCCAGAAGACATTCTTCGCCCCGGGGATGTGCCCGGCCCGCGGAATGCCGTCACCGGCTCTCGCTCCGGAATACTCGTCCGGTGGACGGGCGTCGATCAGCGTGGTCTTCTTGTCGGCCACGATCTGCTTCATGGCGGAAAGATCGGCAACAAGCTCCGGACGAGCCTTTACCGTCAAGTTGACAGCCTTGAAGGCGGGTGCAGCCGTGCTTATCACGCGGTGTTCTGCTTTCCACTTTTCCAGTCCGCCGTCGAGCAGGGCGGCATGATTTCCATGGCCAAGATAGTCAAGCGCAAAGTACGCGCGTGCGGCGAACAGGCCACTCATATCGCCATAGATCACAACACGCGATTTGTCGCCGACTCCTACCCGTTCAAAAGCGATCTTCATAGCATCGACGGTGGGGAGTTGGTTCGGGATGCCATCACGGGTCACGGCAACGTCGCTTAACGGCAGGAAACGCGCTCCGGGAATATGGCCCGCGTCATAAGAGGTTCGGTTGGGAGCAACGTGGAGTACGACGACATTCGAATCATTGAGGTGCGCAGCCAGCCAGTTGGTCTGAACCAGTAACTGCGATCCAGCATTCGAGCTGGTTGCATTCGCCGTGCCCATTCCTATCAGCACGAGGCAAATCAATGTCGCGATCAAGGTCTTGTGCTTCATTCATGCTCTCCATCTCGGATTTTCTGGTGACGGCACAGTCACGCATCGCGTGCGTCTGCCAGGCAAGCCTGCTGTTCAAAACTCCGGATGACTGGCCGCAGATAGTTACACGATGGGTTTCGTCCCGGCAAGTTCAGCCACCTTGGCCAACAACTGCTCGCGGTCCGGCGGTTTATCAAAGTAACCCGCAGGTGGACGCAGGTGGCGGCGATTCTCGATGAACCGCTTGAACTCGTGCGTGATCCCCGTCAGGACGATCACCGGGATCATAGCTGTTTGCGCATCCTCCTGCAGGTTGCGGAACATGCGTACACCCGTCTCTTCCGGCATGCAGATGTCCAGGATGATTAGATCAGGACTGTCGGACTTAGCTTTCGCCATGCCCTGCTTGCCATCCGCGGCTTTGATCACCGAATAGCCATTGTCTTCCAGCAGCGTACCGACGAAGGTGGTTATGTCCTCTTCATCATCGACGACAAGAATCTTTGCTTTGTATTCCGTCATAATAGTCACCTCATTTCTTCTTTAATGCGTCCAGCGCGCGTTGCAACGTGTCTGTACTAGCTGTTGAGAGCACGGCGGCCAGTTCGCCGCGTAGTCTTTCCGAGTCGTTCGCTCGTTCTTCGGCCGCTGGAATGCTCAGCAAACTGCGAACGGCCGAAACGTAAGAATCGGGTCGCACGGGTTTCTCAAGGTAAATGCCCCGGCCGGACATAGTCATTTCGTTGAAATCGGCCTTGCCCATCTCGTCGCGGGCATGGCCCGTAACGATCAACACCGGGATCTTTGAGAGCGCTTTGTCCTTTTGAAGATCATGATAGAATCTCGCGCCGGAATGGCGCGGCATCACCAGATCCAGCGAGATTAGATCCGGTGCGTTTCGCTGCACCGCTTCCAGAGCTTCGAGCCCGTCCCTGGCGGTTTCGACAACAAAACCGGCATCTTCAAGAGCAGTGCGCAGGTAATCGCGGACATCTGCCTCGTCATCGACTACCAGAATCCGGTAAGGCTTTATATCGGTCATTACATTACCCCATGACTTGAGTTTGCGAGCCCGGGAGCCGAGTTGGCAATTGCCTGCAGGCGCTCGCGCGACAAGCGAATGCGGAAGGTGGCTCCTTCGCCGGGCGTCGACTCCACATCAATCCGGCCACCATGCTCCTGCACGATTTTGCGAGTTGTCAGCAGGCCGAGGCCTGTTCCCTTATTGCCCTTGGTGGTGAAGAATGTAGTGAACACTTTTCCACTCACTTCCCAATCCATCCCGCCTCCATTGTCAACCACCTCGAAGATCAAGTCGCCAGCTTGTTCGCAAGTCCGCAGGATGACTTGGCCCCCACCGTCAGGTCGCATGGCCGCGGCATCGATCCCATTCGAGAGCAGATTCGTGATGCATGTCTCCATTCCCTGCGCATCGAGCGGGGCCGGTTCCACTTCGGCGTCCAGTTCAAGCTTCAGCTCCACTCCTTGCAGACGAGCGGCGTCCACGTAAAGGGCAACTATATCGTGAGTGAGTGCATTGGGATCTGTTGGGCGCAGTTCCGGCAGCCTACCCTTGGCAAAGCTGAGGAAATCTTTTACCAGGCTAGTCGTCTTTTCAAAGTTGCGCTGCAGCATTTGCCATCCGGCGGTAATTCGCGAGGCGTCACCCTTGGACAGGCCACTGTCCACCATGTACATTCCGCCCTCGAGGCCCATCAGAAGGTTCTTAATCGTGTGTGCCAGTCCCGCGACTGTTTGGCCAACGGCGGCTAGCCGTTCCGCATCTAGTTTCTCCTGTTCAAGACGTTTGATCTCGCGCACGTCTTCCATAAAGGCCGCACGCCCAAGCTGCCGCCTTCCACTTCGCAATTCAACTGCTGAAAAGTGAACTGGAATTTTCTGCAGTTGTGCCGAGCGCACAGAGATTTCAGGCAGATCAAGTTTGCCCTCGGGCATGGCACCAGAAGCAAAGAATTTCTCCGGAAGCATTTGTCTCAGCCGAGCCGCCGTTGGTGGCTGGCCCGCAGTCCACTCCAGCAGAGTGCGCGCCGCTGGATTGATAACCTTGGGATCACCCGCGGAGTCGACTGCGATGATTCCGGCAGGCGAATTGTGGATCAGAGCCTCGTAATAGTCCTGAGTTTTTTGCAATTCCCGCTCGAGTTGAGAGATCTCAGTGATATCGGTGGCCATTTGAATGACATGGGAAACGCCTTCCTGGCCGCGCAATAGCGGAGAACTGGTCACAATGTAATATGCGGGGGACCCGTCCTTATGCACGCCAACCTCGTTGGCTGCGTGCTCGGAACCGTCAGCGAAGGTCAGCGTAGCCGTGCAGCTTCGGCAGGGACTCCTGCGCCGTTTGCAAACCTCATAGCAGAATTTCCCCTCGGGGATGCCGAAGATTTCTCGGAATTTGTCATTCGCCTGAGTGAGACGATAGTTGCGGTCGATCACAAAGGCTGGACAGGGCACGCGCTCGAACAATCGGTCGTACTCCCGTTTCCACGAGCGCGTCTCCGTCAAGTCCGTCTTCATCGCCATGACGTGAGTAATCTGTCCGCTGGCATCCGTCAATGGCACGAGGTGTGTCGCGTAATGGCATGTTCGACCGTGCCGGTCCACACCGGTTTCGTCCGTCACGCGCATGCGCCCGTCCTCGAATGTCTCTTTCATACCGCAGGGCTCGCATGGCCGCGATGCTCGTTTGCACACCTCGTAACAGCGGCGGTTCCGCCAATTTCCGAAGTACTCCTCGAAGTTCCCGTTTCCGGCTACGATGTTGAATTCACGGTCTATGACCGCCACGTTGAACGGAACCAGCTCGAACATGCTGCGGCCCAGCAATTGGTCCAGCTCGGATTGACTTAGCTGTGCCATTTACTACCTCTACTTCCTTGCTTCCGGTGTTGGAAGCACTACGTTTTGCCCCGTCAATCCCGCTCTGCGGAGTACGAGTTCGTGGGAGTCGATGACTTCGCGCCTGTCCTTGTGACACCAGTCGCAGCGGGTCATTTCAGGCTTGCTCTTTTCCTGTGCCTTTTTCACATGACAGCCGATGCAAAGCCGGTGCATGGCTTCAGTGTAGGCAACTGCCCGGTAGTGTTTAACAGTGATCGAAGCGCCGGCCGGGACAAGATCTTTGTGGCATTTGTCGCAGCGGGCCGCGCTTTCGGCATTGCGTACTTGGCCCTTAGCGTGGCATTGGTAACATGCTACGTTCGCCCCGGTGGGGGCCGCATGCCAGTCATGACGGAACGCGTCGACCGCCAAATACATGTCCCGGTGGCAACGTGCACAAGCTGAACCTTCGTCTCTGGGCAGGTTCATGTGATGGCATTTCACACACGATTCTTTTCCACCTTCGCGCTTCTCGTGCTCCACGTGCTTGAACGCAACGCCGAAGCCGTCAAGGTTCCCGTCGATCCAAAGGACTTCACCGCCGCGGGCGCGTTGAACCGGGGTTGCATCAATCCCGCGGCTTTGGGCCGGTTCAACCTTTATGAAGCCGAAGCCCACAGCGGCGGCCAGAATGAAGGCCAGAGAATATGTTGTACGCGCCGCAATGCCGGGAACTCCCAACCAAGTAGCGCCCACAGGATCGAGTTCCGGCAGCTTGAGCGGATCAGCGTTTGGATCGGCGGGCCGTTGCTCCCACACCTTGAAATGCTCAATCATGAAGAGAAACGCCAGCACTGCGGCGGAAACCACGCCTACACTGATGGCGATTTCAGTCCAGGAGGGCAGATAGAAGGCGCCGTCCGGCCTGGGATGGGCAACGCCACCGACGTCGATGCGGTTGAGAACTATACCGCAAACCGCGAATGTGGCGGCCGTCCATTGACCGGCGCGGCTGTGCCGCACACGTCGAGCAGAGAACAGGGCGATGGGAATGAGCGCCATCACCATGACTTCGAACCAAAACAAACCAGGCCGCCAGTCGGCCACAAAAAGCTGTGCTGCCTGCCGTCGAATGGTAAGGTCGGCGATTCGCACGATCAGGTAAATTGTTAACACCCAGCGGCACGCGCTACCGAACGAAGCCAGCAAGTCCGTCTCTGGCTTGCGATGGTATAGGTACGCCGTCAGATGGCTCTCGAAAATCACCATCGATAGTCCCAGCCCAATCGCGGAGATCAGGAACATGACTGGAAGGATCGGCGAGTACCACAGTGGATGCAGCCGGTACGGCATGATCAGGAACAGCGAACCCAGCGAGGACTGGTGCAGCGATGAAAGTCCGATCCCAACGATCACTAATGGCAGACGTGCCTTGACGAGCGTTGCGCGGATCTTCGCGAGGCGCGGGAACTCTTCCGCCGGAACCGGAAAGAACTCCAAGGCCAAAACCGTGAGGTACAGCATGACGCACCAGCCGACCTCAAACAACGGCGATCGAGGATTCCAGTAGACGATCATGTGCCAGATGTTCCAAGGCAGGCCTAGATCGAACATCAACCCAATTGCAACCGCAAGGTAACCAAGAAACGCGGTCAGCACCGCAGGGCGAACGATGGAATGGAAGCGCTCTAGTTTGAAAATGTAAACGGTAGCCGTAACAATGAATCCGCCGGCCGCCAACGCTACTCCGCCCATCACGTCGAATCCGACCCAGACACCCCACGGATTCGCATCCGTCAGATTTGTGCTGGCGCCCAACCCAAAGATAAAGCGTGCCGTCGCAACCGACACCGCCAAACCAATCAGAGCCCAGAGTGCCAGCTTCAGTTTGCGAACCCTATTCATGCGATTCGTCCTTCCCCGATTCGCCTTTCTCAATCCTCATGCGGCGCTCGATGATCCACGACAGTCCTGCCATGCAAGCCATCACACCCGTAAATGCGAACGGGACGGCTTCCATCGCAATCGCGGTAGTGGCCGGCAGAGGCTTGGGGCCAACCACGTGGCCCGCAGACAAGAACGAAAGATCGACGTTTGAGATATAAAGCACCGAGGTTCCACCGGCGTCGAATTCTCCCCAGATCTTGTTTACATACCTGCCCGGGTCCTTCGCAATTCGGTTACGCGCTTCGGCCAGAAGCTGATCGCGATCTCCGAAGATGGTCGCTTTTTGCGGACACGCCTCAGTGCACGCGGGCTGGCGACCCGCCGTGATCCGGTCGTAGCAGAAAATGCACTTGCGCACATACGGGACCGCGGCCTGCCACTCATAGCGAGGAATACCGTATGGGCACGCCATCATGCAGTACCGGCATCCCATGCACTTGTTGGCGTCATATATAACCGCCCCGAGCTTCGTTTGATGAAGGGCACCGACGGGACAGGCCGAGGCGCAAGCCGGTTCAAGGCAGTGCCGGCATTGCTTTCGAGCAAACGCGTGCTGAGGACCCTCGACCACCGAGGTCCAGTTCTTAGCCGAAAGACCATCATCGAGGTCCCATCGGCGCGGCAGGTCCACAGGCAACTGGTTCTGCTTCTTGCATGCGGCTACGCACTCGTGGCAGTTGTTGCACTTTGTAGTATCGGTAAGGATGGCCGCCTTCATTTGTTGTCCGCCTTGCTGGGTACAACCATCGCGATTTCCAGCCTCGCCTTCGGCAACCACGTGGGCCTATCCGCGTAGCCTAAAGTGGCGGCAACTCGATCGCCCGCCCCCGCGGGAAACTTCCACGCGATGGCAGTAACTACTTGTGACAGCGGAGCCAGTACACAATGCGCAATTTTCGTAAAAGGAATCAGGAGCATGATGAGATTCGCCGAATAGACGTGAACAAGCATCAGCGACTGGTAAGTCTTTGGCCCAAGCGCAAGATTAGTGCACAAGAATCCGGTGATGAAGGGAACGACCAGAAACAATGGCCAAGCGAAATCCTGCAAGCGGCTTATTTTGCGCGCTCTCGAGTCAAGTACACGGCTGAGAAACAAAGCCATACCGGTAACAACGACGAGCGCGGTGAGGTAATTTGCCAGGGACTGCGGCATGGCAAACCATGCAAAGCCGGCAGAGTGCTTCCATAGCAGAACATGCGCAAATAGAAATGGAGGAACCATGAGCATCCCTACATGAAACAAAAAAGAAAACGTGCTGTAGGCTGGTCGCTCGCGCCAAAGCCGTGTTACTGGAAACAGCCAGGCGAGCGTCTGCCTCCGCACCTCGCGCCAACTCACAATCTTGTCCGGGCTCTGTCGATGCGCTTCCGCTATTCCGATTGCGGTGAGCACCACCGAC
>JBEKQP010000024.1:0-28892 GCA_049519595.1 Candidatus Korobacteraceae bacterium
CTGCGTGGTGGGCACATTGCCGGTGATGAGCAGCATGGCCGAGGAGTCGGCGAAGGCACCGGCGATGGCCGCCACCATGTTTGCCGAGCCAGGACCGCATGAGGATAAGGTCGCAACCGGTTTTTGCTTGATGCGGAAATAACCGTCGGCCATGAAGGCCGCAATCGCTTCATGATGCACCGAGATCATCTTGATCTCGTCCTGCCGATCATAGAGGCCATCTAACATCCCCAGATCCCCGTGGCCGCACAGACCGAAAACGTAAGGCACTTTTTGTTGTACGAGAAAGTCCGTTATGTATGCCGCGCCCTTCGAGGCGGGCTTCAGTTTTACGCCAGTTCCACCCATGAAGAAGACTCCTTTCAAATCAGCACCGGATTTCGCCGCCGGTGCGTCGGCCCTGCTACCTCGGGGCACCTGCCGCCCCTTGGTCGCGCCAGCAATCGCAAAGGCCGTACGTGCCGAGGATCCCGCGCTATTCAGTCCACCGCGTGCCTGCCGCCAATCGCCGGATCTTTATGACCCAACCCGGGCAGTTCCCACACGCCTGCGCCGCCGGGGTTCTTATCTGCCCCGATGTTTGCATCGATCAGGTAAGGCTTGTTGGCTGCGATGGCCTGCTTGACTGCATCGGCCAGGTCCGCCGGTTTGTCCACATTGACGCCCTCAACCCCCGCAGTGCGAGCCATGGCAGCGAAGTCGGGGTTGTAGGGCGCACCCGTTCCGGGATGCCGGAACTCGGTAACCAATTCGCGTCCGCCCATGTATCCCCGTTGCAGTCCACGGATCGATGCATAAGAGTAGTTGTTCCACACCACCCAGACGACCGGGATGTTGTACTCCGCCGCTGTACCCAGCACACTGGCGTGCATGAAGAAGGCTCCGTCGCCGCACACCGAAACACAGGGACGATCGGGTGCAGCGAGTTTGGCTCCCAGCACTCCGGCCACCCCGAATCCCATCGGGCCGAAACCCATCGAGCCGATCAGCGAGTCGGGACGCCTAGGATGGCAGAACTGGATGAGCCAGTTGTGATGGATCCCGATATCGCTCACCAAGATCGCGTCTTCGGGCAGCACTTTGTCAATCTCGTGCGCCGCGCGCTGAGGATTGATCGGCGTGGCTTCGTCGCGGAAACCGGGGGCGATGAACTTCTCCCATTCCTTGCGGTATCCGGCAATCGCGCCCAACCAGCTCTTGCAACCGGAGGAAGGCTCGGCCGGGACATTTCGCTTCTCGACCTCATCGAGGACTTGACGCAGGAAGGTGCGAACATCGGCCATCAACCCCAATGCCACCGGGTAATTCCTCGCGATCTCATCCGGGTCGATGTCGACGTGGATGAGCTTGGTGGGCGGAATATTGAACGAGTAGCCCGGGATCCAACTGCTGGAAGTCCGATCGTCGAAGCGAACGCCGAGTGCCAGCAGCACGTCAGCTTGCCGCGCGGCGTGGTTCGCCTGGTAGGTGCCGTTGCGCGCCACCAGCCCAAGCGCCAACGGGTGATTGCTGTCAATGGCGCCCATCCCGCTGGAGGAACAGGCGACGGGAATCTGCAGTCTTTCAGCGAGCGCCAACAAGTCCTTGGTTGCCTTGCCGTACTTGACGCCCTGGCCCACCAGGATCACCGGCCGCTCGGCCGCCAGCAGCATGTCTACTGCGCGGCGCAGTCCCTCGGAATCAACGCCGCAACGGCAGTTGATGTTGGCGTCCCACTCCGCAGCCTGCGGCATCTGCAGATCCGTTTCCTCTTTGAAGATGTCAAACGGCACATCGAGCACTACCGGACCGGGCCGGCCGGTAACCATCGTCTTCCATGCCTGCCGGACAGTCAGCGCCACCTGCTCCGCCCGTGTGGGCTGAAAGACGCGCTTGCAGTAGGCCCGCACGGTGGAGGGGAAATCCGCCTGGTAGTGACGATAAGTTTCCTGGAAGGCTCCGCGGTTGAATTGGCTGGTTGGCACGTTGGCTGTAACAGCCAGAAAAGGCACCGAGTCGAAGAAGGAATTGCCCAGGCAGATAGGCATGTTCGCTGATCCCGGCCCGCAGGAGGTAAAAGTGGCGACCGGCTGCCCGGAGACCCGGTAGTAACAATCGGCCATAAAGCCAGATACCGACTCGTGGTGAACGGATAGCGCCTTGATCTCGCTCGATCGCTCATAGAAAGCATCGATCAAGCTGATGTTGCCGTGGCCGCAGAGGCCGAATAGGTAGGGGACCTTCTGCTGAATCAGGTAGTCGACGATAATCTGGCCGCCGTTCATTCGACTGCTCACTCTGCCCTTCGAGGGCTCCTTCAATTCGACGATGGGGCTGTTACTCACTACACTCATAATCTTTCCTCCATAGGCTTCCACATTTACTTCATGAAAGTTGCAAAGTGCTAGCCGCAGCTGCTGTAGTGAGGTCATCCGCCCGTTGGCGATCACCTCGATGCCTGCATCATCCCACGCCGAAGCATGCCTAAGGCCTGATGCCGCTGGCCAGCATCAGCTCCTCTGTAGGTCACATAAGCAAGAATGTCTTTATGACTTCCGACTGCGTCCTAATTACAATGCAAAATCTGCTCGTCATCGCTGATGCAACACACTGGCATTTACGTCTTGCCTCCGCTCGTCTAACAGCCGAGGCAAGACGCTAGATTCTAGACCGGCAACTTCCTCTCATAGTCGATCAGGCTGGTGCAAATCAGCAGCGCAATGCCGGCGGCAGCAAAGAACATCATCGCTGGAAAGTAAGAACCTGTGTATTGCACGATAAGTCCAACGATAATAGGTACGGTGATGCCCGCCAACGTTCCGGTAAAGTTCATGATACCGGTCAGGAAGCCGACCTTATTCTTAGTAGCCATATTTGGCGGGACGGAAAAGAAGAGGCCGCACCAGCGCATGAAAAACAAGGTGCAGGAGAGCAGCGCCACCACGGCCACCGCATTGCGCGTGTAAGCCACCATGAAGATTGACACCGTTCCCACCAAGGCGGCGGTACCGAAAATAGCACGCATCACTACGTTGGGCCTAGCGCCCGTACTCCTCCACTTGTCGGAGATCCAACCACCCGTGATTTCGCCGAAGAAGCCGCAAAGAAACGCGATGAAGGTTGCGCCTCCCATCTTCCAGATATTGAATCCATGGACTTTGTTAAGGTAGGTCGGCATCCAGGTAAGCAAGCCGTACCATACGGCGGTGAAAGACATCCAGCCGAGGCACAAGCACCACACCGAACGGTATTTGAAAAAGTCGAGCGAGCGGCCGCTCAGGTTCGGCGGTTCCTCCCCGAGCTCTTTGACCTGTGCCTTCTCGATGTGCTGGATTTCCGCCTCGTTGGCGCTCTTGTGTTCGCGGGGACTGTTGCGAATGTAGTACCACGCCCAGGCTCCGGCAAGCACTGTTCCGACGCCGGAAATGACAAACGCCGTTCGCCACGAATTGAACATCGTGATCAACCAAGTGATGATCAGTGCACCGAACGCCGCGCCCAGTGGCGCCCCGCTATCGAACAAGGTAGCGCCGCGTCCGCGCTCGTTCGGCGTCATCCACATGCCGTTCAGTTTGGCGCCGGCCGGGAAGATCGGCCCTTCGGCAGCTCCCAGCCCGAGTCGCGTCAAGATCAAAAGCGGGGCGCTGGTACACAAGCCGGCCATCCCTTGGAAAGCTCCCCAGAACAGCGTCGCTCCAGCGATGACCACCCGTGGCTTAAAGCGATCCGACAGCATGCCGCCGGGAATCTGCATCAGCCCATAAGTCCAGAAGAAGCAGCTAAGGAGCAAGCCCTGCATGGCAGGCGCCATATTGAACTCCCTGCTGATCAGTGGCATGGCCACAGAAAGCGCAGCCCGGTCAACATAGTTGATGGTGACCAGTAGCAGAAGCAACAGAAACATGTTCCATCGCACGTTGGTCTTGATTCCCGGCGATGGAGCGGTGGCGGGTACCGGCATAAATCTCTCCTTAATCACTGCAGGGCGCAGTGGCACCAAATTGATTCAGAAGCTACTTTCCCCCAGACTTTCCCGCCGCTTGGCGCTTTGCCAGCGGTTTGTGGGCAGTTGGATGGACACGGTTTTCCGGTCCAGCGAGAGACCGGCCGTCTGTTGCATTGTTGTCTGCTCCAGAGTACCCAAGCCCGTGCGACAGACGGCGTGCGACAGACGTGAGATATTCCGCCAACTCGGGCGTACGCTCTTCGGTCAGTCGCCAAGCGGGGCCTGAGATTCCGATCGCGGCGATGACCTGGCCGGTAAAATTCCGCAGGGGAGCTCCGATACACCGAACTCCGAGTTTGAACTCCTGGTTATCAACCGCATAGCCCTCAGCTCGCACACGGCTGAGCTCGCGTTCGAGAAGCGCAATGGAAACTACGCTGTTGGGAGTGTATGGCCGGAGTTCGTTCTCCGACAAAAACTCTTTCAGTTGATCCTTCGGAAAAGTGGCCAGCAGTATTTTGCCATTCGCGGTGCAATGCGCAGGGGATGGATATCCCACTCGCGCCGAAACGGTGATGGGATCTTTCCCTTCCACTTTGTGGATGACGGTGATCTCGCGCTGCGTAATCAGCGATAAGTGCGCGGTCTCGCCCGTATGATGCGCAACCTCAGCCAGAGCGGGTGCGGCAAGCTTGAGAAGATTGGCTTCGTTCCAGGCCACAGCCGCAACCTGAAATACCTTGCTTCCAATGTGATATTCCCGCGTTTTCTCGTCTTGAGCCAAGTATCCGAGTGATGCGAGAGTTTGCAGAAGGTGATGAGTCGTACTCGGATGAAGCCCGACCTTGCGGCTGATATCCGTTGAACCCATAGGTGCGTGGTTGTTGGCAACCACCTCCAGAACGCCGAGCGCTCGCTGAAGCGATTGAATCATTCCTCGCCTTCGCCCCGTGTGCTGTCTTGGGCATTGCCAGCTGGCTTGTGCCAGCACACTCGCTGGCCAACAATGCCGATCGGGCCTTCATGCCGGGGCCGCGCATTCACACTGAGAAATCGATACTTCACATTGTGAAATACACTTTCATGGTATGATGGACAACAATGTCCCAGCTTCGGCACTCTGTCAAGGGATTTTGTAATTTTGCTGAAATTCTTTACCGGCGTTCCGTACTTATACTTCGCCAAGACTAAACACGCTTGCTTCTGACGAAAAGTCTGGAACTATCGGCGATACTTGCACTTGCTCACTGTGGAATGCGTAACTTGGACGAGGTACTCTGCGCGGACAGCAGGCAAGGAACTTACTGGATACATACCATCAATTCATCTACATCTATAGAACTCATCGGTATTCTCAATGGCTAATCATGGGATTACAACAGGGATATCGGAAAACATCAAAGGACCTCTAAACAGACAGCATTTGCTCCAGCATAGAGTAGTCACTTCATCCGCCATCCAAAAACCAGTTCCTTTGATTTTGACAAGTTCTTGTTGACACACGAGTCGATTAGCTTTAGAAGTGGTTGCTGAGGACTAGACTTTACATTTGTTTTTGCTGGCTATCCCTCGCGCGCAGCCGCGTAGTCCTGAAGTAGTCCCAATCAATGATGTTCAAGAGAGGTACCCATGAAACTGAGACTCACAATCGTTGTTCTGATTCTGGTGGTCCCAATCCTGTTGCTGGCGCAAGCGACCCAGCCGCTACAGAAAGTGGCAGCGCCGTCCAACGCCACGCAAACTTGGCAGTTGAAGATGACAGCTCCGCTCGAGGTGGGAATTGTATGCGTTGATTTGGATCGCATGCTGAAGTTCTATACCGAGGTGGTAGGCCTGAAGAAAGTGGCCGACGCGGAAACCACTCCCGAGATGAGCAAGCTAGCTCGGTCAGCGCCGAACGGATACAGAATCGTACGCATGCAGACGCCAAACGGGGAACGGATCAAGCTAATCCAGCCGAAAGTAGAATCTCCCAAGCAAGCTCCGGTTCCTGAATGGGCATTCCTGCGAGCAGGGGTAGCCTTCAATACGTTTCTTGTCGACGACATGGATGCGGTCGTGGCGCAGTTAAGGGCGAACAAGGTGAAGTTCGTCAGCGAAAACGCAATTCAGGTTCGCCCGGGGGTGTTTGCGCTGTTAGCGATGGACCCTGAAGGAAACTACGTGGAATTCGTGCGATACCCGGACATTGCCGCGTACCGACCTGATCTCGTTAAGAAGTAACTCGCGATTTGCGTATTGCTGTCTGGAGCCGGCAGGTATTCGATTGCCTACTGCCTCGTTCTTTCCCGTTCAGGATGGGCGAACCGAAAGCGGCGCCCACTGAGCGGGTAGGGCAGTTGGTGTAATTGCCATTGCGACTGCAATAAGTTCGTGCCCCGCCGTTCTGCTGCTTGGTTCGTCGTTCTTGGGCGCGTGGTTCTGGAGAAAGCGCACGTTAGCGTTCCGTAACGATTTTTCTTTGCCTCGACCATAAAGCAGGTCGGAAGCTCAATGTGCAGGGCCTGTGGCGTGCCGTGCACATAGTATTTTGTAAATGAGACAGGAGGAAACCTAGCATGGGTGGCTACATGGGCAAGCTCGCACGCATTGATCTTTCGACCGGCGAGATAGAGGTTGAAGATTTTCCCGATGAGGTCAGAAGAAAGTACATCGGCGGAACCGCACTGTCGGCATACCTGATGAAGCAAACCCGTTTTGATGAGATCGATCCGCTTGGGCCCGAAAACATCCTTATATTTTCAGCGGGTCCGTTGACGGGCGCAAACGTACCGACCTCGGGACGTTTTGCCGTAGTAGCTAAGTCGCCGCTAACTGGAATCTGGGGCGAGGCTGATAGTGGTGGCAGGTTTGGGATCGCTCTCAAAGCTGCAGGATTCGATGCCATCTCTATTAGTGGTCAAGCGCACTCGCCCTCTGTACTCACGATCATCGATGGCAGGATTTCGGTGGTGTCAGCCGACCCCGTGTGGGGAAGGGATACGGTCGAGACGTTCGACATTCTGACCGCCCAGTACGGCAGCAAGGCGGCCGTTGTGTGTATCGGGCCTGCAGGCGAACGAATGGTACGACTGGCGAGCATCATGAGTGAGGGATCGCACGCCAGAGCGGCGGGGCGATGCGGTCTGGGCGCCGTCATGGGTTCCAAGCGATTGAAAGCCATTGTGGCCAATGGAAGCTTGAGCACTTCAGTAGCGCATCCGAAGGAGCTACAGCAGAGCATACGCGAGATCACCCCTTACATGCTGGAGAAGATGGCTCGGGTCCGTAAGTTCGGGACTCCCGGCGGTACGGTCGGAAACGCCGTAATTGCGGACTTGTCAGGTTGGAATTGGAGAAAGGGTGACTGCGGCCAGCTTGCCGAGTGTCTCAGCGGGGAAATTATGCTGAAGGACTACGCGGTCGGCAAATACCATTGCCCGCCTTGCTCCATTGGCTGCGGAAAGGAAGTCCAGATTCCGAGTGGATCCTATGCTGGCAAACCATCGACGTTGGAATACGAGACGATTGGGGGGTTCGGTCCGCAGTGCGGTGTGTTTGACTTCAAAGTCATTATAGAAGCTAACAGTCTCTGCAACCATCTCGGCATGGACACAATTTCAACCAGTAACGCCGTGGCCTTCGTCTTCGAAGCCGTCAGCAAAGGGCTGATCAAGAGCCCCCCGCAGGGGCCAAAGCTGGAATTTGGCAACGGCGAGGCGGTGTTGTCACTAGTCCGGCAGATCGCCGCCGGCGAAGGCGTTGGGGAATTAATGCAGTACGGGACTCGCAGGGCTGCGCAACAGCTTGGCCCGGAGGCGGAGAAATTTGTCATGCACGTCAAGGGACTGGAACCGCCTTACCATGATCCCCGGGCCCTCTCCAGTCTAGCCGTTGCCTATGCCACAATGCATCGCGGGGCTTGCCATAGGGGCGGCTCCCAGACTCTAGAGCGCAACGCCATGCCCGGATTGGGGTTCCCAAAGCCACTCGATCGTCTGGCACAAGAAGGCAAGGGAAGAATGGTGGCGATCGCGCAAAATTATACAGAGCTGTCCAACAGTTTAAAATTCTGTTCTATCGCCATGTCGGCGCTTGACATGCCGATCCTCGTCACATGGACTAACTGCGTCACCGGTTGGGACATGGACATCGCAGAATTACTCAGGGTCGGGGAAAGAAGTTTTAACCTGAAAAGGCTTTTGAACCTCGCTTGCGGTGTGACTAGGGCAGACGATACCCTTCCGCGCCGTTTTACGCATGAGCCGTTCGAAGCCGGGAACTCCGCCGGGCACGTGCCCGACCTGCCCACAATGCTAGATGAGTACTACGCAACCCGTGGCTGGGACAACGATGGCGTTCCGACGAAGAGTAAGTTGTCGGAACTTGGACTCGTCTAAGCACTCCGGGGTGACTTGCAAATCCGCTTCTCAAAATCGACGAACCTTTACGCATGTCTTAGACAGTTCGGCGAGAAACGGGTGTCAAAGGCGCGTCGAAGCTTGCTCAACTATGTCGCACGTTATGGAAAGTTCGTCACGCAGACACCCACCTCGGCATCAAGCACTCGATTGCAGATGAGGAAAATCGTAATGTTGGAGTTCGACGTCAACTATCACCAGCGCTTCATGAAACTGTCGACAACTAACATCTCCGACGCACTCGACGCGTTTGGCCTGAAAGGTGCAACCTACGGGATTCGGCCGCTGTGGGAAAGCGCTGGCAAGGTGGTAGGGCGGGCTGTAACCGTAAAGATCGCTGCCGCTGGCTTGACCAAGAGTAAGAATCATCTTGGTGTTAAGGCCATCGAGGCGGCTGAGAGCGGCGACGTGATTGTCATTGATAATGGCGGGCGCCTGGATACTTCTTGTTGGGGCGGAATTCTCACCCACGGCGCCAAAATGAAAGGCGTCAGCGCGGTCGTTGTCGACGGCGCCATTCGTGACCTCGATGACTGCATGGACGCTCAGTTTCCGGTTTATGCCAGAGGAACGGTAGTTGCCACCGCCAGGGGCAGGATCATGGAAGAGGCGACCAATGTCATGATCCAATTCGCCGGCGTTCAGGTGCGACCTGGAGACGTGGTTATGGGCGACCGCTCCGGAGTTGTGATTATCCCGCAGGAGAAGCAGGACGAAGTCTTGGCAAAGGCCGAAGAGCTATACGCCATAGAGGAACGGATGGTAGCGGAAATTCGGGCCGGCGCCTCCATGTTGGAAGTGGACAACAAGTACAACTACGAAAAAATGATCAAGTGAGGAGACGAAATACCCCACAGATCAACTTACCCTTGAGTCTAGCAGGCTGCTGAAAAACTCACATCAATGTCATTCTGAGGTCGCGCCGATTTTGCGCGCCCGAAGGATCTGCGTTGCTTTCAGCACGCGCGGACAGCAGATCCTTCGCTTGGCTCAGGATGATACCCTCTCAGAAAGCATAGACTCTTAGTACACCGCGCGCTTCTCGGCAGACTTAGTATTCCAAACAATCCGTTGCGAGATACCCCCCTGTTCAAGCAATATGACAATAAGTTCGCGATGCTACTTCAATACCCGACGCAACCGCAGTGAGCTGGCCGCGCGAGCAATCAGAATCACAAACTCTGGACCGATGCCCTGAAACTCCACTTGACAAGAGGAAAGGTAAGCTGTGTAATTATTTTCCGAATAATTAATAACTCACCGAGAGATATTAATCAATGGACCCACGTTTACTCGGCCACAGCAGGCTGCGGCGCCGCAATCGCGCCCGCGTACTGCTCGAGATTCAGAAAGGTGAAGCCCTCTCGCGCACTCAGATCGCGAAGGTGCTGGACCTTTCCCTGATGGCCGTGACCCGCATCGTGCGCGAGCTGATAACGGCTGGCTTGGTCGACGAAGGCGAAAAATCTCCGTCCAACTCGCCCGGTAGACGCCGAACCACGCTTAGTTTGGCTGCCAAGGGCGCGTACGTAGTGGGGCTCAGCATCAATGCGTATGAGCCGTCTGTGTCCCTGGTGAACATTCGCGGGGAAGTTCTCTTACGCCGCCCGTTCGAATTGGACAGTCTCGCCGGCAGCACCCGCGCAATCGCTGTGCGCTGCGAGGCGATCAAAGATCTAATTGCCGAAGCCGGTGTTAATCGCAAGCGTGTGCTGGGTCTTGGAGTGGTGATCGGCGGAGTGGTTGATCGCCGCAAGGGAACGGTTCTCACCGCGCCGTTTCTGGGATGGGGCTTTACGGACATTGCAGCGCCACTGCAACGTGCATTCGACTTGCCGGTGGTGGTGGAGAATATTGACAATGCCCTGCTTTTGGCTGAAGTCCGCTTCGGAATCGGCAGAGGAAAAAGCAATGTGCTTTTCTTCCGAAGCGCCGCCGGGCTGGGCGGCAGCTTATTCCTGGATGGTCACCTCATTCGCGGCTCTCGCTTTCGGGCCGGCCACATTGGCCACATGCCGGTCCGAGGGCAGACGCGCGTTTGCTCTTGCGGCCAGATCGGATGTCTGAACACAGTCTCATCCGGAGTCGCCGTACTGGCTGACCTTGGCAAGGCTACCAGTCTGATCCCTTCCCCGGCCGACTATCGCGAAAACAGAGCCCAACTCGACGAGGTGCTCCACGTCGCGGCTAAAGGCGACACGCGCACCAACCAGGTCTTGCTCCGTGCCGGCCAGTATCTTGGAAAGGCGTTGATGGGTGTCTCGGTCGCGCTAGATCCGGAGCAGATACTGCTTGCCGGCCCGCTCGGTTGCTCCTTGAGCTATCAGAAGGGCTTCAAGATGGGGCTGTCGGAGAAGCTTCCAGGACTGGCCGACCTCGTCATGATCAGCACGATAGACGATTGCCATGCCGCAGCCCTTCTCGCGCTATCCGAACTCGTGTTCTCGGAGCGGTTCAGCTTGCAGAAAGCGCATTCCGGGAATCGCCAGGAGCGGCGCGGCGAGCGGAGTCAGTTAGCGGAATTAGCAGTGTAAAGATGGCAGATTGAGGAAACATGCAAACGCAAATTCTCGGTTTGATTGGCAGCGGCGTAATGGGAAGAACGGTCGCAGCGAGATGGCTGCAAGCGGGATACTCCCTATTCGTGTTCGACGTTTCCCTTGAAGCCCAGGAGAAAGTCAGGACGCTTGGGGCGACCGTTGCCGCGAACCTACGCAATGTAGCCGAACGGGCTGATGTAATGATCATGTTCCTGCCCGGACCAACGCAGGTGCGAACTTGTGTCGCGGGGCCCGAAGGTCTTCTTTCGGCCGCAAGGCGGGGGTCTGTGATCGTAGACATGAGCACAGTCGATCCTGGTACGAGCCGCGATATGTGGCATCTCGCGAAGCAAGCGGGTGTCGGTTACCTGGATGCACCTGTGCTCGGTAGGCCGGCCACCGTCGGCAAATGGACCCTGCCGATCGGCGGCACACGGGAAGATATTGATCAGTGCGCTCCGGTTTTCGACCTCATTGCTGCCAGATGTATTCCCATTGGAGGTCCCGGCTCCGGAAACAAAATCAAGCTTTTGAATCAACTAATGTTTTCCGCAATCAACGCGATGACCGCGGAGATGATGGCTGTTTCCGAAAAGGTCGGCATTCCGCCCAAGCTGCTCTACGAAACGATCACGGCGAGCCAGGCGGGTACGGTCAGCAACCTTTTTAAGGAACTGGGCCAAAAGATTGTGGCAGAGGATTTCGAAGATCCCACGTTTTCCGTCGATTTGCTTTGCAAAGACGTTCGCTTGGCCGTGGAAATGGCGCAGGAGGCGAAAGCACCTCCTTTGCTTGCCCGAACCATACAATTCGTCAATGAAATGGCACAGTCGCAGGGCTTCGGTGCAAGCGACACCGCCATCATGTGGAAAAGCTTTAGCAGAATATGGGAAAGCAACGCTTGCGGCGCCGTGGTAAACCGCACAGCGAGGTGATGGTCCCCTCGATGGTTGAAAACGGAGATGGTGAATTACCAAGCGATGGCCCTTTGGGCGGTTGAGATGACAATCATAAAAATGAGCATGGAGGCGATTAGGTGAACTCTTCAAGATTAGTGCTCGGTTTGTTGTTGTCCTTCGTTTTGGGAATCGGAGTGTCTTCCGCAAATGCCGAAACTGTAAAGGTGGGCTATCTGCACACGCTTGCGGTGGATGGACAGTTCTGGATTGCGATGGAAAAAGGTTACTTCAAAGAGCAGGGGCTCGTAATGGAGCCCGTCCCGTTCACCTCCGGCGTTCCGATGATGCAGGCGCTGAGCGGCGGCAGCCTCGATGTCGCCATTATGGGGGCCGTAATCTCGAACTTTCCCTCGCGCGGCATGGGGAAGATTTTCCTGATCAACGATATTGAGTACGACACCGCGATGATCTTTGCCCGCCCCGAGACCAAAGCGAAGTCTATTAAAGATTTGAAGGGCCAGAAAATCGCAACCGTCAAGGGAACAACTGCGCAAGTGTTTCTGCATACGGCGCTGAAAGCGAACGGGCTCGACTCTAATAAAGATGTGACTATCATCAGCATGGATATGGCGGGAGCGGTCTCAGCCTTTATTTCAGGCGCTGTACCTTTCGTCTGCACTTGGGCTCCATTCAACGTAGCCATCCGCGACAAGGTCCCCGGTGCGGTAATGATCAGCTCGGCCAAGGAGTTCTATCCCAACGCAGCCATCATCGGCGGCTGGGTTGCCGGCAATGACTATTATGTAAAGAACAAGGAAACTTTGAAAAAGATCGTCAGAGCATGGATTAAAGCCAACGACTTTCTTCTAGCGCATCCGGACGAGGCGCTCAAACTGATCCATGCAAAGGCCTATTCCAACATTCCCTTCAGCGACATCGAGGCAAGCTGGAAAGCGGAGAAGGTTGAAAAGACTAAAGACTGGGTCAAATTATACGAAAACGGCACCGTCTCCAAATGGATTGGACAGGTAGAGCACGTGTTCATCGAGATAGGTGCCATCCACGATTATGTAGACCCTAGTCAGTTCTTCGATCCCGGCATTTTTTTATCAGTCGCAAAATAATTGACGTTCAGTTTGGACCCTCCGCAGCCATTCGGGACCACGCTGAAAGGATCGTCGTTGAGGAGTGTGATATGGCGGGAACAGCGATTCAGGCAAAAGTGCAGGCTCAGCCCTCCGAGAAGAAATGGAGAGGCAAACTGGAACGCGTCGGCTATTTTATCGCCTCTTTTGCGATTCTCCTGGGAGTATGGGAAGGCGCACGCGCCCTTCGGCTGGTGAACCCTCAGATATTCCCCTCCGTTGGAGCCGTACTCAAGTGTTCGGTTGGAATGATTCGCGATGGCTCCCTTCAGTACCACATGTATGCCAGCTTCCTTCGGGTGCTCTGTGGATTTTCGCTCGGCATCGTGATGGCTATCGTTTGTGGGTTTCTGATCGGGTGGTTTCGGGTCGTTCGGATGCTGATGGATCCTGCCATCAATTTTTTCCGGGCACTTCCTCCGATAGCGCTCATTCCTCTGATGATCATCTTGTTCGGGATTGGGGAAGCCTCCAAGATCATTGTGTTAACCTACGCCTCGTTTTTTCCCGCACTGGTAGTAATCTACCAGGCGCTGGTGGGACTTGATCCGCTGTTCGTCAGGGCGGCCAAGACTCTCGGGGCCACCAACTTCGAGATCTTCCGGAAGATTGTACTGCCCCAGTTATTACCGGCCATTATTACCGCCGCCCGGGTCTCGCTCGGGGTCTGCTGGGCCACGCTGGTAGCGGCGGAACTCATTGCCGCCCAGAGGGGTATCGGGGCGATGATGGTGGACGCGCAAAACTTTTTCCAGATGCCTCCGCTGGTGCTTGGCATTCTGCTCATTGGAATCATTTCGCTCATGATGGATGGAATTGTCCGTGCGATAGAACGACGGGTTACCGCCTGGCAGGACAAGCTTTCTTAGGATTTGCGGTCGAAGCCGGCGAGAGCGGCTCCTTCGTATTTCAGGAGATCAGGATGCAGAAGGGGATACTGATTGATGGAGTGGGAATGACGTATGCCGGCCTCGGACGGCAGCACGTTGCGCTCAGCGGAATAGACCTGCGGGTCGAACCGGGAGAATTTATCTCCATCATCGGACCATCGGGATGCGGCAAGACGACCTTGATGAATATTGTCGCCGGATTCCTCGAGCCCACTCAGGGCAAGGTGCTCATTGACGACCGCGAGATCCATGGGCCGGGACCTGATCGAGGCGTGGTCTTTCAGCAGTACGCCGTTTTTCCCTGGATGACGGTTCGTGAAAACGTCGAGTTCGGCCTGACGCTGCGAGCGAATGCGAAGTCCGCTGCTGAACGCAAGCAGATTGCCGATCATTTCATTAACCTCGTCGGCCTAAAAGACTTCGCCGGCTCCTTGCCTAAGGAGCTGTCGGGCGGAATGAAACAGAGAGTTGCCATCGCCAGGGCCTATGCCGTCAATCCGGAAGTGCTTCTGATGGATGAGCCTTTTGGCGCTCTCGACGCGCAGACCAGGCAATTCATGCAAGAGTCGCTCCTGACCATCCTGGAGCAGGAAAAGAAGACGGTAATCTTCATTACTCACGGAGTGGAGGAAGCCACGTTTCTCTCTACGCGCGTAGTGATCATGGCAACGGGCCCTGGCCGGATTCGTGAGGTCATGCCAATTCCGCTACCCTATCCCCGCCACGCTGCCATCAAAACGAGCGCCGAGTTTACCAGGGTCAGGGCCGAGATCGAAACGATTGTTCGCGAAGAATTCCTAAAGCAGCGTACGGGGATCGTGGCCGAAAGTGCCCAAGGCATTGGAGTGGGCCAATGATCAAAGCTGCCGCTGCAGGCCGAGCGCCGCTATTTTTCGGGTCGCCGGGTCTCAATGAATAATGAATACGGAGGAGTGTCATGCGGGTGCTGGTAACCGGGGGAGCGGGGTTTATCGGATCATACCTCGTCCCCATGCTCCTGGAAAAAGGAGCCGAAGTCGTTGTCTTCGATGTGGCTGCGCAGCCCACGAGTTTGCAGTCCGTGCGGGATCGAATCACTTATATTCGCGGCGATCTTGCGTCCCCGGCCGATCTATACCGCGCAATGATGTCCCAGGCAATCACCGACGTCTTTCATCTCGGGTCAATTCTTGCCGGGCCTTGCGAAGAAAACCCGATCATGGGTTTCCGCGTCAACTTCCAATCCACGCAGGCACTGCTGGATGCGTCACTCGCCTTGAAGGTGAATCGATTTGTTATGGTCAGCTCAATCTCTGTTTTCGGAAGGGATGTTGCCGAACCGGTGCGTGACGACGCGGTCAAGAATCCGGAAACGATTTACGGCCAAACGAAGCTCGCGAGCGAACATCTTCTGCTTTGGTATGCCAGGAAGCACGGATTAGACACCAGGGCTCTCAGATTCACTTGGGTCTTTGGCCCCGGTCGCTCTACCGGAATTACTGCACTCTATTCTTCTCTGATACTTGATGCCATGGCTCGGGGAGAGACAATTACCGTGCCTAACCCGGACGAAACCGGAGATTGGCTCTACGTCAAGGATGCCGTGAAAGCGCTCTGGACGCTGCACCAGGCAACGAGTCCGAAGCAAAGGATCTACAACATCGCGGGCGGTGTTCACTCCATCCGGGAAGTTGTCGGAATTGCGAAAAGGTATTGTCCGGCCAGCCAGGTAACACTCGTGGAAGGCGGAGAGAGTAAGTCTCCTTATCCAGCTGCCTACGATGACAGCATGGCACGGAAAGAAATTGGCTGGCTGCCCACGTACGATATCGAGACTGCCGTACAGGAACATGTCCGGACGGTACGCGAACTCTATCGCCCTAGTGGCGCTCGAGCTTCGGCGCCATGAGTGTAAGGGCGGCCCAAATTGAAATTACTAGGAATTGATCATTTCTAACGAGGGGGAAACATGCAAGAAGTTTTGCTGGATTACGGCGACAGTCACATGCGAGTCGAGCTTCCGGATACGGCAGCGGTTATCCGCTATGGCCATACCTACACGGACCCACCCGCTGTCGATCCCGCGGATGCGACCCGAAAGGCTTTGCAAAAGCCTCTAGAATCCCCGCCACTGCATGAACTAGCAGGTCCCGGGAAGAAAGTCGTCATCGGATTTCCTGACCGCGTAAAGGGTGGAGCTCAGGCCAATAGCCACCGGAAGACATCTATCCCCATGGTTGTGGAGGAGCTCCTCAAGGCGGGCACGCGCATTGAGGATATCACTCTGCTTTGCTGCGGCGGACTTCATCGCAAGAATACCCTCGAGGAATGGTACTGGTATTTGGGAAAGGACATCGTCAATAGGTTCTGGCCCGATCGACTTATCAACCACGATGCGGAAGCTCCTGACCTGTGCAACTTCGGAGTGGATGGCATGGGGAATGTCGTCCAGTGCAATCGGCTTATGGCCGAAGCCGATTTATCCATTGTGATCGGCCACTGCGCAGGCAATCCTTACGGCGGCTATAGCGGCGGTTACAAGATGGTAGTCACCGGGCTTTCGGGTTGGCGCTCGATTGCTTCTCATCATTGCCCTTCCACCATGCACCGCAACGATTGGCTGGGAGCATCCCCGCACTCGCACATGCGCCATCAGTTCCGGTCCATCGGCCAAGCGATGGAAAAGGGGATGGGCAAGAAGTTCTTTGCGGTAGATGCGGTCTTGGGACAGAAGTCCCAGGTGCTGGACGTAAAGGCAGGAGCACTCAGCGCCGTGGAACAGGCCACCTGGCCCCTTGCCGACAAAAGGACAAACATCCCCGTGGACATGCCCGAACCAGCCGACGTGCTGGTCATGGGCCTTCCCCGCAATTTTCACTATGGGCCCGGCATGGGCACCAACCCTATCCTGATGAGTCTTGGCATAGGGGGACAACTCTCCCGATGCTGGCATGCATTCCGCGAGGGAGGCGTGATTATTGCCGCGTCCGTTTGCGATGGATGGTTCAACGCCGATTGGTTCCCGTCCTATCAGGAAACCTATGAGGCGTTGCAGAAGCACTGCACGGCGCCTGAGTTTCTCGCTTCGGAAGAAGCCTTGAAGATCTCCACGGATCCCGGTTACCTTTACAAGTATTCGAACTACTATACCTATCATCCCTTCCACGCCATGTCGATGCTCACCGGTGGCTGTGTGCCGCTCACCCGCTGCTCGGCTGTGTTCATCGTCGGGCCCAAAACACCCCGTTACGCACGCGGCATGGGATTTATCCCGGTCGGTACTTACCAGGAGGCGATGGAGCGAACACAGAAACTCGTCGGCCAGAATCCTCGCATCCTGTGTACTCCTGAATGCTTCTCCGGCGGCATGCCAGTACATCTACAATTGAAAGGACTAAGTAACGCAGTAGAGGCCGGCTAAGCTTATTGGTCACTTTCTGTGGGCGACGAGTCGAGACCATGTATCTTTTCCCGTTCGTCTTCATCCAGGTTTCCGGTGCCTTGGAGCGAATGGATCCGACGCTGGAAGAGTCGGCGCGCATCTCTGGCGCCGGTTTGCAGGCCCTCGGAAATCGACCTCTACAAGCAGGATGGCGTCCGCGGATTGATAAAGCGAAAGACCTATCTCGGAGACATTATCGACTATCGCGTCATGGTTGGGACGACGGAAGTGCGAGTGCAGAAGAGCCGACGATCGGCTCTCTTCGCTGAGGGAGAAACCTGCTACCTGCAGTTCAACTGGATTCACTTCTACCCGCACGAATAGGGTGGGTTGTTTCAAAACCTACGTTCCAGATCAGATTCGGGAACGGCCTTACCTTGTCCAGTGCGGTGACGACCTTAAATACCCTGGCAACGCGATAGCAGCAGCTTGAATCCAATCGTTTCTTGATTGGGAGTCTCACGATCGTTTTTTTGCGTTGTTGAACGGTCGCGAGGTTGATTCCACTCACGATTTCGGCTAAGTTTAAGGCGATGATGTTCCGTTGTCAGTCGCGTCCAATGGTGGCCTGCATGTGCTGTTGTTGCATGTGTTGCGGGATAGCACCCTCTGGCGCGGGAGACAACGTGGCATAGCGGCAATCTAAATCAGGTTTCGCAAAGCCCACACGCCAGAAGTTAATGGCATGTGGGCTTTGCGTTTTTGGGGACAACATCATGGCAGAGCAGTCGAAGGAAACCAAGGCGCAGAAAGTTGAGCGCCTGAAGCGCGAAAAGGACCCATGGGAGCGGCTCGACGAAATCCGCGAGTTCGCCCGCCAGGGACACGGTTCCATCCCGGCGGAGTGGCTTTCGACCTACTTCCGTTTCTGGGGTATCTACACGCAAGGTGACGGAGCGGGCGCCATCGGCGGCAAGGGCGGCGAAGGTATGGCGGTGCCGTTCTTTATGGTTCGCATCCGTATTCCTAACGGCTTTCTGTCGAGTGACCAGGCGCGCACCATCGCTGCTTTGTCGGCCCGATATGGCAGAGGAGTGGCCGACATCACAGTGCGGCAAAATATTCAGCTGCATTGGGTAAGGATCGAGGAGCTGCCGGATGTCATCGAGCAACTCTGGCGCGCCGGTCTCAACACGCTGGGAGCATGCGGCGACGTGACGCGCAACATCACCGGCTGCCCGCTAGCGGGAGTCGATGGCGACGAAGTATTCGACGCGTCGGCCGTAGTGCTTGAGCTGAACCGTTTTTTCGTCGGCAACTCGGATTTTCGCAATCTGCCGCGCAAGTTCAAGATCTCTGTCACGGGCTGCCGCTCCTGGTGCACCTATCCCGAGATCAATGACATCGGACTGACCGGCATTATCCGCAGGCGCGGCGACCGCGACGAGCATGGTTTCTCGTTGCGCATCGGCGGAGGTCTTTCTACCCAGCCGCACCTCGCCGTCAGGCTGAACGCTTTCATCAGGTTGCAGCAGGCGGTGCCGGTGGTGCGCTCGATAGCGGAAATCTTCAGGGACGCCGGCGAGCTCCGCGAAAGCCGCGAGCAGGCGCGATTGAAATTCCTCTTTCTAAAGCACGGGTGGACTGCCGACACCTTCCTGGCTGAGATTAACCGGCGGCTCGGCTTCGAACTGGACCCCGCCGAACCGGAAGATCCACCGAGCGACGTCTTCCGCGATCACGTTGGCATTCATGCGCAGCGGGAGCCGGGGCATTCCTATGTGGGAGCCGCCGTGCTGCGTGGCCGCCTCAGCGCCGAACAACTGCGGCTGGCAGCCGACCTCACAGACCGATTTGCGAAAGGCGAGTTGCGAACCACCGCCATGCAGAATCTGATCGTCGTCAATGTTCCCAACGAGGATGCCGCGGCGTTGGCGCGCGAGTTGGAAGCCATTGGACTACGCATCGAGGGCTCTCCCTTCTGGCGTGGAGCGATTGCCTGTACGGGAACCGAGTTCTGCAAACTGGCAATCACCGAAACCAAGGGCTTCGCCCGCTGGGTTGTCGAGGAGTTGGAGGAACGGCTCCCAGGTTTTGATCAGCAGTTGAAACTAAACATCACCGGATGCCCTAACAGTTGTGGCCAGCATTGGATCGCCGATCTTGGACTGGAGGGCAAGAAGATCAAGATCAATGGCAGGATGGCGGACGCCTACTACTTCTGCGTAGGCGGCGCGGTTGGTCGCGAACAGTCGATCGCGCGTGCAGTCGGATACCGCTGTCTGGCTTCGGAGGTCCCCGATGCGATTGCGCGCCTGTTGTCGGCCTATAACCTGCGACGCAACCCGGAAGAGAACCTGCGTCAATTTTTCTCGCGACACAGCAACGACGAGATCCGTGGATTCCTTGCCGGCGGCGTCGCAGCACCGGTGCCGAGAGATCTTCCGACGGCCACCACGCCGCACGGAATCGAGGGCTGAGGCATGAGGTCACGGCGTTCTTCGCCCGCAGAGGCCCTCCGTGTCGAGATGCGTACGAACGGAATGGCGGGAGGTAACGTCGTGATGGAGGAAACAGCTATGGGCAAGGTTTTTCTGGTCGGGGCAGGCCCCGGCGATCCTGAATTGTTGACGCTCCGCGCCGCACGTCTGCTCGATCAGGCAGATATCGTGCTGCATGACGCGCTGGTCACAAGTGAAATTCTGGCAATGATTTCTCCGACCGCGAAGATCATTGACATCGGCAAGCGTTGCGGGCGCAAGCTGCTTACGCAAGCAGAAATCAACTCGCTACTGATTTCGTGCGCCGCAACCGCAGAGGTAGTCGTCCGGTTGAAGGGCGGCGACCCCTGCATTCTTGGCCGCGCCGGCGAAGAAATCGAAGCGCTCGCCGATGCAGGTATTGCATTCGAGATCGTTCCCGGCGTCACGTCCGCAATTGCCGGCGCCGCCGCCGCAGGAATTTCCCTCACCGATCGTCGCTTTGCATCGAGCGTGGTCTTCACAACCGCGCACCGGGGCGATGGTACCGATGCCGTGGAGTGGGACAAACTCGTCTCATCCAATTCCACGCTCGCCGTCTACATGCCTGGCAGCGACTACCGTCGCTTGAGCAGGCAACTGCGCGAAGCCGGAGTCGAACCACGTACACCGTGCATGGTGATCTCGGCTGTTGGCAGACCCGATCAACAGATGCTGTGGACTGACATCGGCAGGCTCGCCGGTCGTGATCCTTTGCCGTCGCCAGCCCTCGTCATTGTGGGCCGCTGTGCGGGCGTTGCGCGCGAAGCAGAAGCCTGCCGCGACTGGCACACAGCCGATACGAACGCAAGCCTTAACCCTTCTACCTCTGAACCCGTTCTGAAAGGAGCCCTCTGATCTAACGATCCCGTGCTGCTTTGGCCGATGATCCGGAAATTGCTGTGGGACGTACCTAGTAAGTAGGCGGCGGCTAGTGTTGGTGTTTATGGCTTGTTGCCGCCGCCGGGATTTCCAGCAACACTGTCGACGAATTTCTCGCCGCCTCCTGCCGCAAGGTTCAACTGGAATCGGGCAAAAATCCCTTGCAACCTTTCCAACTGTGGTAAACTCAAAACCTATTGTGAGCCCTCTTTTTTCATCCCGCGCTTGGCGATGGTCCTGCCGATGGTGGTCCTACACCGTCGTGTGCCTCTAATTCAGGCACTTTCTGAACTGATCCACTCAATTTAATTACAGGCAGCGCCGCATTTTTAACAGGCGCACATCGGGATATAGCAATGAACGCAACTACTTCACACCCGGGACTTCACCCCAGCTCCACGCCCTTGCAATCAGCCTCCTCCGACGCCGCCATCCGCCTCAGGGCCATGCTTGGAGAAATCTTCTCGGGACACGACCTGACGCGCCCGGAAGCAGCCGAACTGCTCGGCTACGTCTTCGACGGCCAGGCCACCGACGCACAAATCGCCGCAGTGCTGGTTGCGCTGGCGAAAAAAGGCGAGTGCGTCGATGAAATCGTCGGACTGACCGAAGCCATGCGAGCGCGCATGGTCGTGCTGCGCACGCGTCACCCATGCTTCGTGGACACCGCTGGGACAGGGGCCAGCCGCGCCAAGGCCTTCAACATATCTACGGCGGCGGCCATCGTCGCGGCTGCCGCAGGCGTTCCGGTCGCCAAGCACGGAGCGCGCGCCGCCACCAGCAAGACCGGCAGCGCCGATGTGCTGGCCGCCATGGGCGCACCCATTCCGGTTCCCCTCGCCATTTCCGAACAACTCTTCGATTCCCTCGGTTTCTGCTTCCTCTTCGCTCCCGCGCATCATCCGGCGTCGGCCCGTGTCGCCGGCATTCGCCGCGAGCTTGGTGTCCGCACCTGCTTCAACTTGATTGGTCCGCTCTGCAACCCCGCACGTTCGCGCCGCCAACTGATGGGCGTTTCCGATCCCAAGCTGATGTCCATGATTGCCAGCGCGCTGCTCGCGCTTGGCGCTGAGCGTGCATGGGTGGTGCACGGCTGCGACGGGTTGGACGAGGTAACGCTGGCCGGCCCGACCCGTGTTCTGGAGCTGCGGGACGGCCAGGAGCGCACCCGCAATATCGTGCCGGAAGACTTCGGTTATCGCACCGAGTCGCTCGAGGGCGCGCGCGCGGAGGATGCCGCCGCCAGTGCGCGCATCATCCGCGAGGTCTTTGCTGGCCGTCGCCACGATGTCGCGCGGCGCCTGATTGTGGTCAACGGCGCGGCGGCGCTTTATCTTGGCGGAGCTGCTGAAAACCTGAAGGAGTGTGCCGAGCGCGCCGCGGCAGCCATCGACTCCGGCGCCGCGGCGGACAAACTCGAGGCCTTCCTGCATGGGGCCAAGGCTGCCATTCCGGGAGAGAAGGCGTGAGTACCATGACCAGCTTCCTCGCCGCCATCACCGAAGCGAAGCGCGCAGAGATGGCGCTCGTAAGCGCCACCGAGCGCTCCAATGTGCGCGCCATGGCCTTCGCTGAGCGTGCCGGACGGCCGAGCCACGTCTTTCGCGAAGCCCTGGCCACTCCGGGCCGGGTCAACCTCATCGCCGAGGTCAAACGCAGTTCGCCGAGCGCGGGGGCGATTCGTGCGGACGCCGATCCAGTGCAGTTCGCATCGCTTTACGTGGCGCACGGCGCAGCCGCCATTTCCGTGCTCACCGAGCCGATTTATTTTTCCGGGTCGCTCGCTGATCTCCGCGCTGTTTGCGCGGCAGTCTCCTGCCCCGCGCTGCGCAAGGACTTCATCGTCGACGCGCATCAAGTCTTGGAAGCCGCAGCCGCCGGAGCAGAAGCCGTGCTGCTCATCGTTGCCTCGCTGGCCCCCGCTGAAATCGTCGCTCTGCGCAGGCTGGCCGAGGACGAACTCGGCATGGACACGCTCGTCGAAGTGCATGACGAATCCGAAATGCAAATCGCCATCGATTGCGGTGCTCGCATCATCGGCGTCAACAATCGCAACCTGGCTACGCTTGCCGTCGATCTCGCGACCTCGCGCGCGCTGGCACGTTACGCGCAACCGGGCCGCGTGCTGGTCAGCGAGAGCGGGCTGCGCACCGCCGCCGATCTGCGGCAGCTCGCCGAATTGGGCTACAACGCGTTTCTCATGGGTGAGCGGCTGATGCGTGCCCCCGATCCCGCGCGGGAACTCGAGACCCTTATCGCGCAGTCGTTTCCGCAAGCGCCTGACTTCAACCCCAACGCACAGCCACGAGGGAGCAGCGAGTTTGAGAGTGGGGAAGTAAAGGTCAAGGTGTGCGGCCTGACCGATGCCGGCGATGCGCAGCTCGCAGTTGAGCTCGGAGCGGCAATGCTGGGCTTTAATTTCTATCCGCCGAGCCCGCGCTATATCGCGCCCGTGCAGGCCCGTCCGATCATCGCCGCAATATCGGCCAGCATCGAGACGGTCGGAGTTTTCGTGAATGCCACGGTGGAAGAGATTGCCTCGGCTACCGCAGCCAGCGGCATCAGCACTGTTCAGCTGCACGGAGACGAACCGCCGGAGTTCTGCCGGCGGCTGAAGCAGCGGCTTCCTGGCGTCAGCGTTATAAAGGCTTTTCGCACGGAGCCGGGGTTCGCCGTTGAGGCTGCGGTGCATTATCCCGCTGACGCCGTGCTGATTGACGCAGCTTGCGTTGGCTTCGGAGGCTCGGGGATCGAGGCCGATTGGGACCGTGCGCGAGCTGTTGCCGCAGTGTTGCCGCGCGCAATCTTAGCCGGGGGCCTGACTCCCGGCAATGTCGCTGCCGCGATTAAGCGGGTGCGCCCCGCCGTAGTCGACGTCTGCAGTGGCGTGGAGGCCGTTTCCGCTAAGGGCCACAAGGATTCCGTCAGGATGCATGAGTTTTTTGCCGCCGTGCGCAACGCGGCGGAGTCTCTCGGTGAATCGGGCAGCTTGCCCGACGTTAAATTTACGATCCAAGAAGCTGACTATGAATGAACTGGAATTGATCAGACCCGAGGCTGCCGCCGGCTACTATGGCCCGTTCGGCGGCCGCTATGTGCCGGAGACGCTGGTTTCGCCGCTGGAAGAGCTGACTGCGGCTTACGAGTCGGCGCTATGCGACGAGGCATTTCAGCACGAGTTCCACGCCATGTTGCGTGACTACTCAGGCCGTCCCACGCCTCTTACCTTTGCCGAGCGCCTCACTGAGCACGTCGGGGGCGCGCAGATTTACCTCAAGCGCGAAGACCTGGGCCACACCGGCTCGCACAAAATCAACAATGCGCTTGGCCAGGCCCTGCTTGCCCGGCGCATGGGCAAGCGCCGCATTATCGCCGAGACCGGGGCTGGACAGCACGGAGTCGCCAGCGCCACTGTCTGCGCGCGCTTCGGCATGGAGTGTGTCGTCTACATGGGGACCGAAGACATGCGGCGGCAGGCGCTCAACGTTTACCGCATGCACCTGCTGGGCTCGGAAGTGCGCGGCGTCGAATCCGGTTCGCGCACCCTGAAGGACGCCATCAATGAAGCTCTTCGCGATTGGGTCACTAATGTCCGCGATACCTACTACCTGCTCGGCAGCGCTCTCGGCCCCGATCCCTATCCGCGCATGGTGCGCCACTTCCAGTCGGTGATTGGCACGGAAGCCCGGCGGCAGGTGCTCGAGCAGGCAGCTCAGCTTCCCGCGGCGGTGATTGCCTGTGTCGGCGGCGGATCGAACGCAATCGGCATCTTCAGTGGATTCGAGCGGGACGAGTCCGTGCGCCTGATCGGCGTCGAAGCCGGCGGCACCGGTCCCGAACTTGGACGGCATGCCGCGCGCTTCGCGCCCGACGGCGGACGTCCCGGCGTGCTGCAAGGAACCCTGACGTACGTCTTGCAGGATGCCGATGGCCAGATCGCTTCCACGCATTCGGTTTCGGCAGGGCTGGACTATCCGGCGGTTGGGCCCGAACACGCATTTCTGCGGCAGGCCGGTCGCGCCGAGTACACGTCGGTTTCCGACGACGAGGCGCTGGCCGCATTCCACACGCTCTCCGAGTTGGAGGGAATCATTCCCGCACTCGAGTCCGCGCACGCGGTGGCCTATGCCATGCGCTTCGCGGCCACTCTCAGCGCAGAGCATATCGTGGTTATCAATCTTTCCGGACGCGGCGACAAAGACGTCGAAACCGTGCAAAAACTCTCACCCCTGCAGCCGAAGCCGGGGACCTCACAGGAGGCAAAGCGATGAGTGCTATCGAATATGCATTCACTCGTATGCGCCGCCAGGGCCGTGGCGGCTTCATTCCGTACGTCACTGCCGGCGATCCCGACTTGGCGGCAACTTACGATATTCTGTTGGCGCTGAGCCGCGCCGGGGCCACCGTCATCGAGCTGGGATTTCCCTTCAGCGATCCCATGGCTGACGGCCCGGTGATTCAGCGCGCCTGCGCGCGCGCTCTGAAGAACCGCGTCACCATGCACGACGTGCTGGCCGTGGCCCGCGAAGCGAAGCCGGAGTTAGCCTGCCCGGTGGTGCTGTTCAGCTATCTCAATCCGGTCCTGCAGTACGGCTTGGAGCGCATGATCACCACCGCCGGGGAGAACGGAATCTCCGGCCTGTTGCTTACCGATCTGCCCGCCGATAACGCCGCCCGTCTGGGCGTGTTTGCCCGCGAGCACCAGGTCGACCTGATTACGTTGGCGGCGCCCACCTGCACCGACGAGCGGCTCAAGATCGTCTGCGCTCACGCCAGCGGCTTTATTTATGCGGTTTCGCGCACTGGCGTAACCGGCACGCGCCAGCAGCTCAGTGACGATGCGCGTCTGCTTGTCGAGCGCATTCGACGCTTCAGCTCGCTGCCGGTTGCGTTAGGCTTCGGCGTCAGCACCGGACAGCAGGCGCGGGAAGTGCTCACGTTTGCCGACGCTGTTGTCGTCGGCAGTGCGATCGTGCAGGCAATCGAAGCGAATCCAGACCGCGAAGGTCTGGTCGCGGCCGTGGAAAAGCTGGCTCGCGATTTCCAACCACAATCTGGTTCGCCAACCGTTGGCGAAGCGTATTCTGGCGACCCCGGATTGGCAGTCAAGGAGACCCTCTGATGTTAGTCGTAATGCAAGCCCACGCAACTGAGCAACAGGTTGAGGCCGTTTGCGAGGCGATTACCAGCCTCGGTCTGCGCCCGCACTCTCTGCCGGGAGCGCAGCGCACCGCCATCGGCATCACCGGCAATGCCAGCGCAATTGAACCGGGAGCCCTCGAAGACCTGCCGGGCGTAGCCGAAGTCATCCAGGTATCCAAGCCCTACAAGCTGGTCAGCCGGGAGATGAAAGCGGAGAACACGATCATCAGTTTCCCCGGCTCTTCGGCGGCCATTGGCGGCAAGATCCTGGCCATGATCGCCGGCCCGTGCGCCGTCGAGAACCGCGAGCAGGCCTTCCGCATCGCCGAACACGTCGCCAACAGCGGAGCGCAATTTTTCCGCGGCGGCGCTTTCAAGCCGCGCACCTCACCCTATGCCTTCCAGGGACTTGGCGAAGAAGGACTGCGCATCATGGCTGAAATTCGCGACCGCTTCGGTTTGCTGATTGTTACCGAAGCCGTCGATGCCGAATCGCTCGCCCTGGTCGAGCAATATGCCGACATGATCCAGATCGGCGCCCGCAACATGCAGAACTTCTCGCTCTTGCGTGCTGCCGGCCGTGCCCGCAAACCAATTCTGCTGAAGCGAGGAATCGCCGCCACCCTCGACGAACTCCTCATGGCTGCCGAGTATGTTATGAGCGAAGGCAACTACCAGGTGGCGCTCTGCGAACGCGGCATTCGCACCTTTACCGATCACACCCGCAACACGCTTGATCTCAGTATCGTCCCCGCAGTGCAGCGTTTGAGCCATCTGCCGATTATTGTCGATCCCAGCCATGGCACCGGCAAACGCAACAAGGTGATTCCGCTGGCGCGCGCAGCCGTCGCGGTCGGGGCCGACGGGCTCATCATCGAAGTGCATCATCAGCCGGAGAAGGCACTCTCCGACGGAATGCAATCCATCTATCCGGACCAGCTCATGCAGGGCTTTGAGCAGTTGCGGCGCATCGCCGTTGTGGTCGGGCGCAGCATGCCCGAGCTTGCCGGAGTATCGCGTCTGCGGGAGGTCGCTTCCAGATGAGCAGCGTGTGGCCCGCCAGCTTCGAACAGTTTCACGCAGTTGCCGCCGGCGGCAACTGCGTGCCGGTCGTGCGCACCGTGCCGGCCGAACTCATTACTCCTCTGGCCGCTTATTTGCGAGTGGCGCGAAGTAGCCGGCATTCGTTCTTGCTGGAGAGCGTCGAGGGCGGCGAGCAACTGGCGCGCTACTCATTTCTTGGCGCAGACCCCGAGGCGGTGATCCGCTCCCAGGGCAACAGCACGCGAGTCACGGGTGCCGACGGCGGTGAACGCATTCTGCCCGTTAATGCGATCGAGTACCTCCGCGAATGCTTCCGCTCGCGCCTGCTTACCCGCGACTATGTTGGGGCTCCGTTCGCGGGCGGGGCCGTTGGTTTTCTCAGCTACGGCGCCGCCAAGTGGTTTGAACCTGTGCTCGGCAGCATGCCCTCCGAGGTTGACGATGCGGTGTTTCTGATGTTCCGCACCGTGCTCGCTTTCGACCACGTGAAGCAGGTCGTGGAGATTCGCACGCTCGCATTCACCGACGCGGTGAGCGATGACGCCGGTCTGCGCCGTCTCTACCAGGAGTCGCTCGCCGAACTGGATCGCATTGCCCAGGCGCTGGACGCGCCGCTGGCGCTCGACGCTCCCAACGGCTCCGGCAACGGTCAGCGGGCATTCGATTCCAACTTCAGCCGCGCCGATTTCGAGCAGGCGGTTCGCGACATCAAGGAATTGATTGCCGCAGGCGAGTGCTATCAAACCGTGCTCTCGCAGCGTTTTTCGCGACCGGTGACCGTCGATGCGGTTTCTCTCTACCGTGCTCTGCGCCGTACCAATCCGTCGCCTTACATGTACCTGCTCCAGTTCGGCAAGGAAGCGCTCATCGGCGCTTCGCCCGAGATGCTGGTGCGCTGCACCGGCAAGCGCCTGGAGTACCGGCCCATTGCCGGCACCCGCCCTCGCGGCCGCAGCGACGCCGAGGACCAACTGCTGGCCGAGGATATGCTGGCCGACGAAAAAGAGCGCGCCGAGCACCTCATGCTGGTCGACCTCGGACGCAATGATCTTGGCCGCGTCGCGGAGTACGGCTCGGTGCACGTCGACCGGCTGATGAAGGTGGAGAAGTACTCTCACGTGCAGCATCTGGTCACAGAACTCTCGGCCGAGTTGCGTCCCGAGCTCGATCGCTTCGACGCGCTAGCTGCCTGTTTCCCGGCCGGAACCGTCACCGGCGCTCCCAAGATTCGCGCCATGCAGGCAATCGCCGAGCTCGAGCATGGCTCTCGCAACGTCTACGCCGGCTCAGTGCTCTACACCGATTACGCCGGCAATCTCGATTCCTGCATCGCCATCCGCACCATCGAACTCAGCGACGGCATTGCCAGCGTGCAGGCCGGAGCAGGCATTGTCGCCGATTCGGTGCCCGAATCCGAGTATGAAGAAACCGTCAACAAAGCTCGTGCATTGCACCAAGCCATCGCCGTGGCTGAAGCGGGGATCTGACCATGCTGCTCGTCATCGACAACTACGATTCGTTCACCTACAACCTGGTGCAATATCTCGGCGAGCTGGGAGCCGAGCCCACGGTGCGCCGCAATGACGCGATCACCGTCGCCGGCGTCATCGCGGGAGGCTACGCCGGCATTGTTATCTCGCCCGGCCCTGGCACGCCTAGCGATGCGGGCGTCAGCCTGGAAATCATCCGCCACCTGAGCGGCGTAGTGCCCATTCTCGGCGTCTGTCTCGGCCATCAGGCGATTGGCGAAGCTTTCGGCGGCAATGTCATACGCGCTCCCAAACCAGTTCACGGCAAAGCGAGTGAGGTGACTCACGATGGACAAGGCGCGTTCGCCGGTCTGCCGCAACCTCTCTCCGTGGGCCGCTATCACTCGTTGATGGTGGAACGCGAGACTTTGCCCACGGAATTGCAAGTCACGGCGCAGACGCGTGAAGGTCTGATCATGGGCCTGCGGCACAAATATCTTGCCGTCGAAGGCGTGCAGTTTCATCCCGAATCGGTTTTGACCTCGTGCGGCAAACAGATGCTCGCCAACTTCGTCTGCCAATGCAGCAACATTCGCCCCAATGCTGCCGCTGCGCATAGCTCCGCGTCGCGGAGCCACACTGGGCTTTAGCAAAGCTATTTATGATTGGGAATGTG
>JBEKQP010000025.1:0-28764 GCA_049519595.1 Candidatus Korobacteraceae bacterium
GGCGGATTCGGCGTGCGGGTGCATCTCGTTCAAAGGGAAATTGCGGAAGACGAATCGGAGGCGCTTTCCAAAATGCTTTTGAACGCGTTTGATGACGGCATATGCGCGGCCACAATGTGGACACTCGTAGTCGCCATATTCAACTAAAGTCACTTCCGCATCTTCCGGCCCCTGGACGTGATCTTCGGGCGTGACAACTGTTTTGAGTTTAGGCATACTTCTTCTCCTGTTTGGACAAATTCTCTAGAGCTTCCAGAATGCCGTCGGCCCCGGGATTCACAGCAATCGGCGAGCGATAGCTCCAGGCGACGATTCCACTTTTATCAATGACGAAGAGAGCGCGTTCCGAAACTCCGTCCGCGGCTCGATAAGCACCGTAGCTGCGAGCGACAGCTCCTTTGGGCTCAAAATCCGCGAGCAGCGGAAAGCGCAGCCGTCGAGCTTCCGCGAAGGCATGGTGACACCAGACTCCGTCGACCGACAAGCCCATCAACTCCGCGCCAAATTTCTGGAACTCCGGCAGAACCTCGTTGTAAAGCGCCATCTGATCGCCGCAGACCGGACTCCAGTCCGCGGGATAAAAAGCTAGAATCACCGGTTGCCCGCGTAATTCGCCAAGCGAGATCTTCTGGTCGGGAGTTACAGGCAGCGTAAAATCAGGTGCGGGTGTGCCCGGAGACAGGACATTCGACATACAACCTCCTTATGCAACCATGGGTACCGCCGGCGCCCGCTGCTAGTCAGGTCTGTTTTCGCCGGAAGCGTGCGGACCAAAGTCGCTGGTATCGGTGGAAGTTTTCTGACACAGATGACAATTCATGCCGCCGAGGTGCATAAACAAAACCATGGCTTCGCCCGCATTACCGGCAACTCGTCTTGGAAGAGCAGCCGGATATATTCTTCGAATCGCGGGCCGGAGTGCGTCCTATTGCCAGGCAATAGCAGTATTCTTATGGGTGCTCACCGCACTGGAGATTGACATGTCAATTCGACCAATTAAACGGCTCATCAAATCCAAGCCGACGCTGGAGGGTGCTGGCGTGCACCTGCGCCGCGCATTCGGCTTTGGCAGCACGTCTGACTTCGATCCGTTTCTCCTGCTGGACGACTTTCGCAATGACGTTCCGGAGGATTATCTGGCCGGCTTCCCTTGGCATCCACACCGCGGCATCGAGACCATCACCTACGTGCTTGCCGGAACCGTCGAGCACGGCGACAGCATGGGAAACAGCGGTTCCATTGCTGCCGGCGACGTGCAATGGATGACGGCGGGGAGCGGGATCATTCACCAGGAGATGCCGAAGGGAGACCACGCAGGCCGGATGCACGGCTTTCAGTTGTGGGCAAATCTCCCCTCGTCGCTCAAAATGGCGCCGCCACGCTATCAGGAGGTGAAGGCGCTCGACATCCCCGTCGCCAGGGACGACGACGGAACGCAGGCACGAGTTGTTTCTGGAAGCTTCTGGGGAACCGTCGGCCCCGTGGACCAGGTTGCCGCCGACCCGATCTACCTGGATGTCTCGGTTCCGCCAGGCAAGAGAAAGACGCTGCCGGTCGAGACCACGCGCCACGCCTTCGCTTACGTTTTCGCCGGCGCCGGGAAGTTTTGCAACGCTTCCGGCCCGCTCGCGGTGCCAACTGAAGCTGTTAAATGGTTGGACACCACGCCTCCAACGGAGGCCGACAACCGCTCGCTCGTGCTCTTTGACCGGGGTGACGAAGTTGTGGTGCAGGCAGGCGAAGATGGCATACGGTTTCTTCTGGTCTCGGGAAAACCTCTTGAGGAGCCGGTAGCGTGGTATGGGCCGATCGTTATGAACACGCAGGAGCAGCTCCGTCAGGCGTTTGAGGAACTACGCGAGGGCACATTCCTGAAGTCCGAGCGCAAGGATGGAAGCACCGGACGGCGAAGGGCGTCCTGACTAGCATAGCTAGCGGGCAACGTGCGGGAGCTGCAAAGCGTTGTGGGGTGGCCAAAGGAGCCGAGTCGACATCGATGATCTTCCCGACGACGGCCTAACTGCGCCATTCGCAAAAGTGAAGACCAGCGCGGGCGGGACACTGGCGCATGTGGAACGGAAGCATTTTTCGGCGGCGCCGACGGAAGCAACAAAGCGCGAGCTGCCGTCCGACTCGGAATCTACCCCGCGACACTTTTCCGCCAAGAGGTACCCTTTACGCTACACGCCAGACGGCAATTGCATCGCCCGAAATTTTTGTGCTGAAAACAAACCCCTAACCCGCGCTGGAAGGGCCTTCCGGTTTCAATTCGCTCCTTGCACTGCTATAATCAAAGGTGGCCGGCTTGCATCGCATTCGCAATCATAGATTCTGGATCCCGTCGGCATTGGATGTCGTCACCCGGCGAATCACGATTCGGCCGCTTCTTACTCCACCCTTTCGTTTTCCCTTCCTAAAGAGTCTTTGCACTCAACGATCAGAGGTTTTCATATGCATAGCGATCCGTTAATAAAGGTTTGGATTAATCCCTGGAAGTACTGGGCAGCTACTGAAAAGTTGAGCGAATCGGAAGCAGGCTCATTAATGAATGAAGTATTGCGGTGCATTGAAAGCGGTAACAAAAAAGAGTTGGAGCATTATGATTTTGTGACACTCGATAATCCGGTGTACGCGTGGCGCGAGCGCCGCTCCAAGAACAACACCGGGTATGACGCATGATCCTGCTGTTTTTGTCGTTTGCGGTGCAAGCAAATTCCACGTAGATGCGCGGCCGGGTATGAACTGGCCGCGTTTTCTTCATAGGGGACTTCTGTTGCCTCGAATTCCCTCTTCCACGCCGAACCCGCCTCAACGAGCAGAAGTATGCTTTCTGCACACCTATCGTGGCAACCGAACCCCTTACAGGGCGTTTTTCATCAGCCATTCACAGCACTGTCACAACGCTGTTACACCCGCTTGATATCAGTGAGGCAGCACTCCTGAGTTTCTGGGCAGCGGCAACTTTCAAGTGCGAGCCATGACAGTGACCACGCCGGTCTGGACAGTCTTGTTCCTGGCGGGTGGAAGCTCAGCAGCCCGGCTTGCATATGTAGTCTCCCCCCGCGACAGGATTCCAGGAGAGCAATACACCTTCTGAAATCATACGGAGAGAGACAACATGCCGCAGAAAGACGAAAACGAACAGCCAAAATCAAACGGCGTAAATAGAAGGCAATTCATCACTCGGACGGCGGCCGGTGCCGCCGGTGCCGTCGCGCTAACATCTGTTCTGGATGCGTGCGGCGGGTCATCCTCTTCGAACCAGGCGCCGCAAGCCCTCGCGGAAAACAACGTAACCTCCCAGGCGTGGCGGTTCGGCGTTATGGCCGACACACAGTGGGTCGAGCCGGATGACGGAAATAATCCCGATACCAGCGCCGTCAGCATCGCCAACCAGATTCAGCAGCAATTCATCAATGCCGGCGTCAAGTTTGTCGTGCATGTCGGTGATCTTGCCGATAATCCGACGAATATCTACGGGACGAGTACTCCTGTGTTGAATAAAGGAGAGGATGCCCGCGCGCTATATGCACAAGCGCTGTACAACGCCGGAATTGGGTTCTTCCCGCTGCGCGGCAACCATGACGACAACTACGCCGGTTTAAATGCCGAGTTCCTACGCATCTACCCGCAGACACAGAATGGCGTCCACAACAATACCCCCTCCGACATCCTCGGGACATTCGCCGCGAACGACACGCAAGTCCAAGCCGATGCGAGCAATCAGGCCATTCCGACCAACACCAAAGGCAGTACCTTTACTGTGGGCTCCAACTTCAGCAGTCCCACCTCTTCCAACTCCAACATTCCCGCTGGCTGGAACCTCAATGGCTTGTCGTATTCGTTTGACTTTAACAATGCCCGCTTTATTCTGCTCGATCAGTTCACTCCTATCGGAGTGACTGGGACCGGGAACCTGGGTTGGGACGCCAGCGGCTTTGGTGGCGGAAGCCCCACCACCATCAACTTGCAGCAGCCATGGATTAGCTCGCAGCTTTCGGGACGGCCCTCGGGCGGCCACGCTTTTGTCTTTTCGCACAAGGGATTGCTCACCCTGAACCATTCCGATGGGCTCTTTTCCCAGTCCAGCGGGAATTCTTCAATTAATCCCACTCTGCAGGATGCCTTCATAAGCAGCTTGGTAAGCAATGGCGCGAGATACCTCTTCTGCGGTCACGACCACATGTATGACCGCAGTCTCGTAAGTACCACGACGGGCACGCCAGCGGTGACCCAGATCGTCACGGCTTCCGATAGCGGCAAGTTCTACATTCCCATCGGCAACCCCTCGAACGCTGCTTATGGCGCGGGCGTGACCAACGACCAGGAGTTCGACGTGCCGGCCTTCGCCGTGGCGGGGGGATTTAACGGCTATCGCCAAACTCCCATTCAGCAGGAACTCTCTACGGTCGGCTATTACATCGTTACTGTGGATGGGGCAAACGCTTCAGTCGATTACTACTCGGCGCAAGTTTACCCCACACTAAGCGGATCGTCAGAGCTGCTAACCGCACTTAACTTCCAGATGAACTTTGTCAAGCAGGAGACCTTTGGTTACGGCCTTAACGGCCAGCAATTCATGATTGCGCAGGGCGCGGCGTACACCAGCGTGCAGGACGCGTCTCCATGGGGAACGACGGCGAAGATCCTTGGCGGGAAGAATAACAGCACGCTGAAGGACTCTACTAACCTGCTCGGCGGTACCGCCAATGGTACCCCGAACGGCCGGCCGTTCACAAAGGCAGTTACCACCGGCTGGGACCCATCACCGGCGGGCACCAAGAGCGACGTTCTGGTGCTGCAGGGCATGACCACCAGCCTCGGCAATTACCAGACTGACAGCTTTGCGCTTTCGATGGGCGTCAATGGCCTTACCCTTAATAGCGGGTTCGTCATTGCGACCATAAATTCCAGCGGCGCTTGGACGAATGCAGTCAATGAGAATTTCAGCAGTGGTGCCAAAAACTTTGTCAACGGGCCCTGGAAAGCCAGCTATGGAGTAGGCACGTACGGCATCGACCCTACGACGAATACGGTCTGGGCCGTGTTGAATTACAACGGCCCCTTCGCGATTGCGGTCGGTGTGTAGCTCTCGTACGCCTGCCGCAACCAGCGCGAAGCCGGTGCACGGCTCGCCAGAAGTCGAAGTAGCCTTGCGGCATGAATCGACAGGAGTTCGCGAATTACGCGGACTCCTTTTTAAAGGATGGATTCATGATTGGGAAACTCGGATTCCCTGAACTTGCAGTGATCTTCGGCATAGCGTTGCTGATCTTCGGTCCCGGCAAGATCGGAGAACTCGGAAAAAGCCTCGGTGAGGGGATTCGCGGCTTTAAGTCTGCTCTGACCGATGACGATCCCGCGAAAAAATAAAACCCGCCGCAACCGGAGAAGAGCCGGTGCACGGCTCGCCAGAAATCGAAGTGAGCTGCGGCACGAACCGACAGGAGCTCGTGAGTTAGGCGAGTTCCTTGTTCACAACGGCGATTCATGATTGGAAGATGTAGACAGAATTATTGCGCACTGCGCCAGCGCGCGATTAACTGGATGCCTGTGTACCGTTGAGGGCGAACTCGAAGATATCGAAATTTCGCAGGCGTCGGGTTTCCGTGATCCGCCGGTATCTCTCGTTAAGCTGCTGCGACAGAATGAAGGGGACGGGCTGCTCGGATACACCTCCGTGGGAACGAAGCCGGGTCCCGGCGTTCGTTAAATGTTCTGCACGGGTTGCACCGATCACGGCATGGCGCTCACTGATGGCAACGAAGTCTGCTTCCCGGTCAAGCGGCAGTTCAAATCTCTCCGCAGCGTCCGGCCCGTCAAGTACCAGTTCAATACCTGGGAGCGACCTTGTAGCTCGCATCAACACGTCCAGATTGGTAGAGTTCTTGCGATAAACCCGCACGAATGATCCCAAGGCACCATGATGCATAACAAACGGATCGGTGATCGGGCAGATTACTCGGACGGTGCCTTCGCCAAAGCGACCATTCAACTCGTCCTCCAGGAACACCGCATTGGGCGTCCCGTCCGCGCGAGACTTATCGTTCATGCCGTGGTCACCCGTGATTCCCACGACCGCGCCCGAGGCGAGCATTCTAGCTACGCGCTGATCGATTGCCCGATGAAAGGCATCACTCTCCGGCTCGCCGGGCGCGTGACCGTGCTGCACCAAATCGGACAGAGAGAGGTAAAGGAGATCCGCCGCCTTCCGTTCGAGCAAACAGATGCCAGCATCCATTACAAAAAGAGACAGGTCGGGATCGTACATCTCGGGTCTACGCCTACCGACCATTTCCTCGACGTCCGTAATTCCGTTCTCCTCGATGGTGCAGCCATCTGCGCATTGAGAGGAGAACGCGATCCCCTTGAGGTTGTAGGCCAGCATTTTACGGAGCTTATCTTTGGCGGTCACGGCGGCTGTTCTTACGCCTGCCCGCGAGAACAGCCCGAGGATTGTCTCGCTGCGCAGCAGATGCGCGTCGGTGACCATCACCTCTTTGCCGGTCTCTCGGTCAAGGTAGTAGTTGCCCGAAATGCCGTGGATCGATGGGGGCGCTCCAGTGACAATCGAGGTATTGTTGGGATTCGTAAACGTGGGAACAACCGAGTCGGCTGTAGCCATGAATCCTTGCGTCTTAAAGGTGGAGATAGTAGGGAAGATTCCGTCAACCAAGCCACGGTCGAGATACGCCGGGTCGAATCCGTCAACGCAAAGCACCACGGTGGGTTGCCCTCGCCATTCGTAACAGCGTCCGTTAAGCTCAACTGTTCTTGTCAATTCGATCCTCCACCTGCATGGCCTAATTGAGAGCGTCGGGTTCGATCCCCTCTCCGTTCCTAAAAACAAATTGCTGCCCGAACCGCCTTTCTTTCCTCCGCGACTTTCAGCCCCTTGGCAAGATCTACCAGCGGAAACTTACGGCTAACCAACTCCTTGAACGGATACTTGTCTTTAGTTCTTTCGATGAAGCCAATCGCCTCGGCAAGTTGCAGGGCATCGTAGTTATGAAAGCCACGAATGGTGAGCCAGCGGGTGATGATATCGTAGGCATCAATTTCAGCCTTCGCTCCTGGGAAGACGTTTCCTTGCCAGCAGTACTGGCCTCCCTTGCGGAGCATCTTCAGTCCCGCAGGCAGAACTTTGGGAGTCCCCGCCACTTCGAGGACCAGATCAGCCCCCCAGCCTCCGGTTTGATCCATCACGGCAGAGACTGTGTCACTATCGGACAATTCCTTGGTATTGAAGACGACGTCCGCACCGAATCTCTTCGCCGTTTCAAGCCGTTCCGGCACTACATCGAGAACGATCACCTTCCCGGCACCACGGTCCTTGGCTACTGCCGCAGCATAAATGCCAAGCAGCCCCGCACCTTGAATCACAATATGATCTTCGGGTTGAATCTTGATTCCGTCGTATGCCTGCATGATGGTAGCAAGGCCGCAATTCGCCGGCGTCAGCTCTTCGTCGGACACGGTGTCGGGCACCTTAAAGACGAATGTGCCGGGAATGATATAGCAGTACTCCGCATAGCCGCCATTCAGATGGGGAGCGGCGGCACAGGTTTCGTGTCCATACTTAAACAGCTTCACGCATTTCATGGGAAGATTCTTGATTTTGCAGAAGTAGCAGTTCCCGCAACTTGCGAAGATAGTCCACGTGATGCGGTCGCCATCCTTGAGCGGTCGCCCCATCGTGTCGGTGGTTACGCCTTTGCCTAAGGATGCGACTCTTCCGGTGATTTCATGGCCCAGAATAATCGGAACCGGAGCCGGGCGTGCTCCCAACGTTGTATGCAGGTCGGACCCGCAAATAGTCGCCATTGCCACCTTGACCCATATCCCTCCCGGTTCAGGGGGAGTGACGGGGTACTCCCGGAGCTCCAGAGGGCTGCCGACGGCGGTAAAAACCATCGCTTTGCTTATCATGCTTAACGCTTCTTCCTTGCTATGGCCGCTCGCCGCGGTCTATCCGGGATGATATTTCGTCAATTACCGGCATCAGGTCGGCTACCGCGTCAATTACGTAGTGGGGGCCGGCAGCTCTCAGCCGCGCTCGGGCAGCCGCAATCAACGAATCTCGCTCCGAGGACGACAACCTCCCCAACTGTTCTTCTGAAAGTCCGACTTCGTTGCCGGTGCGGACGATGGACACTGTCCACATACCTGCGTTATGACCCTCTTCAACATCGATGAGGGTGTCGCCAACTTTGACAAACGAACTCATCGGATAGACGCCGAGATGACGAGCGGCGTAAAACGCCATCCACGGGAAAGGTCTTCCCTGGCCAACCAGGTCCGGAGTAACCCAAACGTCTGGAGAGTATCCGCCCTTGGCGGCTTGCTCTTTGAGACCGTCCATCATGTCGGCGTCGAACCCGGTAGTGTTGGCGATCCGAATTCCCCGGCTCCGCAACTCTTGAGCGATGCGAGCTACTCCAGGAATAACGTCAGAGTGGCGCTTCAAGGCCTCTTTCATCACGGCCGGAAATTCGTCGTAGAGTTGATCCAACGCGTCACGAGTTGGCTGCTTGCCTTTTGCTTTCGTCCAGCGCCCGCAGATCGCCGGATCCGTAAGCATCGCCCAGAGATGGTCTTTCTTGTGGGTGCCCATGGGGCGTCGCGCTTCTTCCTCCGAAACGGCCACTTCGTGGCGAGCAAACAGTTCGACAAAAGCAATTACTGGTCCGCGGCTTCCGAAGTCAACGGTCGTCCCTGATATGTCGAAAATTACGGCACGCACGCCGCTTTTCATGCTTGATGAAGATGTTGTCATGAACCCTCCTGAAAGGATTGATTTCTGTTTCTGCCCTACGGAAATAATGAATATCCTTGCATGCTGCGTGCGGCGTGGGATCGGAGCTGCTAAAGCATCTTTCTCCTTATCTGCGACGAACCCATGTCGATCAAGCTACACGTGGCAATCACAATGAGAATGACGGCGCACGTCTGTGAGAATTGGAAGCCCTGAATGATCTCCCAAAGCACCATTCCGATGCCCCCGGCACCCACCATTCCCACCACGCTTGCGGAACGCACATTCGACTCGAACCGATAAAGCGAATAGGAGACCCACAGAGGCAGCACCTGTGGAATGATGCCAAAAACAATCTCTTCCAGTGCCGTTGCTCCTGTAACACGAATGCCTTCAACCGGGCGGGGATCGATCGCTTCCACGGCTTCCGAAAAGAGCTTCGCGAGTACACCGGTGGTGTGAACGAACAGTGCCAGAACGCCGGCAAAGGGACCCATGCCTACCACCACGACGAACAGCATGGCGAACATCATTTCATTGATCGCTCGCGCCGAATCCAGCATCCGGCGCACCGGCTGATAGATCCACCAAGGCGCAACGTTCTTGGAGGCTAGAAGGCCGAAGGGAATCGCAAAGAACACGGCCAGCAGCGTTCCCCAAATAGCGATCTGGATGGTTACCGCCATCTCCACCAGATAGGATTTCCACTCTCGAAAGTCCGGCGGGAAGAAGTCCCGGGCAAACGTAACCATGTTTCCCCGGTCCTTGATTAAGAGTAGCGGATTCATTTCCGCACCACGCCAGGACCAGGCCAGCACGGCAATAACCGTGGCCCACCCGAGGACCTGCACGATCGTTCTCTTAGGGGCACCCGCTAGTGTGCGGTCGAGCGCGCCGACATGTAATTGATTAGCCATGGAGAACCTGCAAAACAAGAAGTATCAAGGTGCACGCCCCGACGTCTTTTGAGCTACTTCGAAATATGCTGCGCCTGCCGTTGAAGATCAGCCAGTTTCGCGTCGATGGCCGCCAGTTTAGACTGCTTCTCTTGCGGTGGTATGTTTTGGCTGCTCTCGATGTTCATTTTTTCTTTTGCAAGCGTCAGTTGGCGTATGGGAATGAGCTGCGAGTTGTTTGACTCATGAAAGGGGAGCCATCCCTGGGCCAGATGGGCGAGCACCTGGCGCTGCCGTTCAGCATCGGGCCCCTGCTTTCCATAGTTCAGCACGAAGGCTTTGATCTTGGCCTTCAGGTCCGCTGGAAGATCCTTCCGCCAGACCAATGGATCGTTCGGAATAAGAGGGGATTTCCAGACGATCCTGATTTGCGCGGCCTTCTCCGGCTGTTCCTTTTGGAACCTCGCGAAGTCCATGGTGTTGTTCGTCGCCACGTCAACTTGTTTGGTCACAACTGCTAAGAGATTCGCCTCATGGCTGGCGTTGCGGACAATTTTGAAATGGGTCTTCGGGTCAATCTTGTTTACAGCGAATATGTAGTAGCCGGGAACGAGGAATCCGGAGGTGGAGTTCGGATCTCCATTGCCGAAGTTATACTTCTTGCCATTCTTGAGAACGTCGTCGAGACTTTTGATGTCACTGTCTTTGTGCGTGATCAGCAGGGAATAGTAGCCAGGATTGCCGTCCAAAGTGATTGTCTGAGCAAAGATTTCGCCATCGGCACGATCTACAGCTTCCATGGCCGACTTGTTGCCGAACCAGGCAAGTTGAACCTTGTTGAAGCGCATCCCTTCAATTACAGCGGCATAGTCCGAGGCGAAGAACGCGTTCACTTTCATACCAACCGCTTTGGACATGTCGTCGATAAAGGGTTGCCACTCTTTCTTGACGTTCGGTGCCAATTCGGCTGGGATGATGCCGAAGTTCAGCTCAGTGACTTGCTGCGCCTTTGCTGGCTCTGCTGCCATCAGAGTTAGCGCCAACAAGCATGTCGCGCACACTTCAGTCATTAATCTTCGGAACTGCATTGAATTCTCCTTTTTAATTTCTTTCCCACGAATCCAGATCACACACATCTGCTTCCAAGGACACCCTTTGCGAGTTTTCTTCTTCTAGCCGATATCGCTTGCGGAACTGAGGACTACTGGTTTCATCGCCACAACACTTGGCTTCATCGGCACACTTTTCGGTTCTGAATCCTGGCAGCAATATATTTCGCGAAGTAAGTTTGGCGTTAGATCTGTATTGGAGCCGTCGTAAACGATTTGTCCATCTCTGAGAGCCACCACGCGGGAACAGTACTTCAAGGCAAACTCCACCTGATGCAGAGAAACGATCACGGTAATGCCGTTTTCGCGATTGATTTGGGAGAGGATTTCCATTACGCGTACGGAGGCCTCAGGGTCGAGCGATGCGATTGGTTCATCGGCAAGGATAATCTCCGCTTGCTGAACCAGCGCCCTGGCTATCGCGGCACGTTGCTGCTGTCCACCAGAGAGTGTGCTGGCGCGTTGACTGGCATATTCAGCGATGCCGACAAGCGCCAAGGCATCGACGGCCATCTTCTTTTCCGATCGCGTAAACCAGCACATCGTGCTCCGCCACATTGGGACCCGGCCAAGTGTTCCTGCCAACACGTTCGTAAGCAAAGACAAGCGATCAACGAGGTTGAATTGCTGAAACACAAAACCGATACGGCTCCGAACTTTGCGAATGTCTCGCGCGATGATGCCGTCTCTCTGCACAGTTCGACCAAGCACTCTGACTTCACCTGAAGCCCGGTCTCCAACCGTGAGCCCAGCCAGATTGCGAAGCAGTGTGGACTTGCCCGAGCCAGAAGCGCCGATCAGAGCTACCATCTGCCCCGGTTCAATGTTGAGGGCTATATCGCTGAGCGCTTTACGTCCTGAGCGGAAGGTCTTAGTCAACCTGGATATTTGGACAACAGGCGTCCGGACCGGCTCGTTGCTGGCTCTCTGTTGTCTGGAAGATGCCTCTATATGAAAGACACTATTCGAGTTAGAGAATTGTAAGTTACTTGGTTGCATTCCCATGGCAAATCGGAGGCTACCCTTTACGCAAATTTCGCAAATTTCTTGTCGAGGTGAAGGAGGAACCCAGCTCAAACAATGGCGGATCAACGTGAACGCCCTGTTAAGACTTGGTTACAGTTAGATGAATACTGGCTCGGCGGCAAAGAATGTGGCTAGTTCGATATGGATATCATTCCCATGGCGGTAGAGATTGCAAAGCACAGCGTTGGACGGGCATCGCGGCAACGACAGATTGGAGTAAGCCGCCTCCGGAGTGGCCTCCTCGACGCGCGTTTTCAAAATGAGCAACTCCGGTATCCAGGCGTGCGGTTTGTACTCCCGCCGTGAACCCATGTAGTGAGCCTCGGGGATCGCCGTAGTAATCGGCAGTGCAGATGTTGTGGGCATGATTTTTCCCGAGCCCAAATGCCCGCCTCCAGCGGTACTGAAGCGGCGCTCGCTCACGTCAGGTTTTCCAGCGCGCCAGGCGCAGACGACGCTTGCGACGGATGCCATGCGGTTTTGAAGACGCGCGCAGGTGTGCCGTACGCTTCGAGTCGATGTGCGCCAATACGGACTTTTGTGATACCTCAACCGAATGCTTCCGTGCGGGCTCGGTTGTGGGTAAGCGAATAATTCTAAAGGGTGCTCAGAAGGGAGAAGTCGCCGATTTCGCGCTGACTCTGGATTCGAATTGTTTAGGGCCCGATATCTCGTTATCAAACTGCGCGAGTAGTCACTGCATGACTTTCTGTGAAATCCTGTCCGGTTTTCTTGTGAAGCGAGTCTTCGTATATTTTGAGCGTTTGCTCCGCGATCACATCCCACTGCAGGAAAGTTTCTGCCCTCTTCAATAACTGATTGCCAAGTTGACGCCTACACGGTTCATTATTCGACAGTTCGATCACTCGCGCGGCCAACTGCTCGGGACTATTCTCATCAATCCAGACTCCGGTCTCGCCTAGATGGTCAGGCAGTCCGGCCTTGCGGGTACACACAATCGGTAACTGGCAAGCAGCTGCCAACGATGCCGCAAAACCGCCGAAGCTCCCCGTGTAAGGAAGAACACATAGCAGGGAGTGCTGATATAGTCGAACCGCCTCTTCCTCTGGAAGCTGATTCAGCCACACAACCTTGTCTGCAACTCCATGCTGCGCGGCAAGCTGCAACGCCTCTGCCGGGATGGTCGTCCCGTAGTGCCCATGTATCTTCAGGAGAGGTGTACTCGCCGCCATCGTTTGTTGAATGATCGACCACGCCTTGAATAGAGTGTCAATGCCTTTGCCTGACATCAACTTGTGCCCACCATAGAACACAATGCCTTCCTTGGAAGTCTCCGGCAGTGGGGCTGGGATACTGGTGCCGTGTAATACGACATGAAGCTTCTCCGGCTGAACACCAAGCCGAATGAGATGCTGCTTCATCTCTTCGCAATGCACGATGACTCCATCTGCCAAGTTGTAAGTGTCATTGCTTTTCGGGAATTTAAGCTGGTCTGTATCCAGTTCGTGCACTGTGACGATTCTGCTCGCGTTCGAGGGCTGTTGCAGCCAAGAGAAAACAACCTGTGATCCATAAGCGTTGAGGATCTGCTGAAAGTGGACCACTTCCGCGTCCTTCGACATGCTCGCGTATCGCTTTCCCCGAATCGGGAGGAGTACGCTTCTGGCTATCGATTTCAGCGGTTGTTTCCACGCTTTTGGCGAGCGAGTGTCCGTGAAAATCGGCATTTCAAAATAGCTGCATTGGGACTTTGGGATCTGGAACTGTCTACTCTTTTCGATAGGATCTCCGCAGCCACAATTCGAGCCCACCCACTGCACAGTCTCACCGGTCTTTGTCTCGATCGCGTCCTTCAACGAACTGGCATATGAACCAAAGGATGTCTTGAATGGGCAACAAATGATAGTCATGCGCATGGTAACTTATCCTTCTTTCGTGTCGACTTACCTACCGAAGAAACGGGTGCGAGTGCGTGACTCACTCTTTTGGATGCGAATGGCCCGTTCCATCCACTTTTGCGCGGGCATTCGACTGCTTAGTCGATTCAGTCCTTTGCCTGTTGCGCCGCGCCAAGCGATCGCGTAAGCTCTGCCGCAGCTTGCCCAACGCCGGAAACACTCTCGTTCTAATCTGGCAAGCGAGGCGCGGGCCGAAGCCCGGAGCGAATACGAAGCCCCTGAAATGCGGCAGTGTCTCCTGCGTCCACAACTCTTTATAGGGATCTCTGGAACCGCCGAAAAACAGCTCTGGAATTCGGTTTCCCGCGCATTCTTCCAGAATCGAGTTGAACAACAGATGGCCGGGGCCCCCGCGACGCAGCGTTTCGCTAAAGGCTATTTTCAGAGGAAAGAAGCAGTCTTGCGTCATCACGCTGAAAGCTCCGGCTGTCATCATGCCGTTCACTTCCAGCGAGTGCAGGCAGAAATAGCCGCGGTCAGCACCCTGCCTCGCGATCTGATCATAGAAGGCACGTGTTTCCGGCGCGCAATTAATGGCTGAGCCTTTGCGGCCCTTCCATCCCGCGGCTTCCAGGTCGAAGAACTGTTGCAAAACTGTGGGGTCCGGATAAGTCAATCGAGTGACTTTCGGTTTGGCCCCCGTTTCAGCCTCAAGCACGCGGGCATAGCGGCGCAGTTCGTGACGAAAATGCCGGCTTGTGCCTGCCAACCACGTGAGCCCTCCATTGCTGTCAGGTTGCATCCGCAAGGTGGGGCTGTCCTGAATGGGAAGTATCCTGGTGAGATAGCCATCTTCGCTGGCCTGTGCCACCAGCTCTGCGCACGCGCCGTTCCGGGGGAAGTAAGGAAACTCCAGAATCTGCCAGCCGGGCATCCGTTTTAACGTGTGCCACAGGGCTTGGATGGAAGCTTCTCCGGCGGCACACGCAGTGCGAAGAATCTCGAACCGGACTGAATGCACGTTTGCCGCGCCAGTGAGTTTTGTCATCGGCACGCCGGCATCCCAACACCTTTTCCGGATCATTGGCAAAACAGCTACAAGTCGCTCCCCGGCGTTGGCGGTCAGCAAAACAATTTCACTGTTGGGTTCAAATGCTCGAAGGTAGGCGGAGATCCATTCCGGGCGATGAAAGGGCGCACTCCTGGTTTCCTCGCACAATCTTTGCCAGCGGTTCGCAAGGCGTTGAATTACTTCGTCGCGGCCAATATCGACCTCCGTAGTAATCTCAACCCCCACCGCAATGTTAGGGGACATCCCATCTCCCAAGGTAATAAACTGGCCTGTTTGCCGTGACCGCACGGCAAAGCCTCTGGCTGTGTAACTCGAAGTTACGGCACACGTCGCCTGACATATGCGACCCGCCCGGAGCAGAGCACGTGAAATTCCACTCCAACTATCACGAAATGTTTCATTTACAGGAGCTTGTCTTATGAGTTCTTTTCATCGGTCTGGGCTAAAGCCCCCTTTCAAGGCCGCGGTTTTGGCGGACTTAAAGTCCGCACGGTGTCCGAGTCTGGTGGGTGGCGTTTTCTGGGACAAGCTCGAATGCTTAGGCGGTTAACGCGGTAGCGGTAGGGCAGAGTTGCAGAGAATCGCTCTTAGTAGGCAGGCACTTACCAATTGTGAGTTCCTGGAGACTATAGGCTAGGGGCCGTCGTTCACCATTTTGCGCAGCACTTTTTTCCTGTCACTGAGCCAGTCGGTCACCCTTTGTGGTTGAATGACAGTGGATGGCCAATACGGTAATTTGCAGGCAGTGCAGTCGGAAGGGGGTTCGAGGAATGGGATTTTTCGGGAGAACGAGGCTTGAACCCGTGAAGCTGGGGTTCGTAGGTTTCGCTTTTGCGCTTACGGTGAGCACTCTGGTTCCAGTTTCTACGGGAGCGCAGGAGAGATCAAGCGACTCTGCCCCAAATGCCTACGGCTCGAATCCGTCGGCAAAACCACTCTCGGAGGCGGACAAGCATAAGCAATTTGTAATTGATGTGGTGCGGACGGCGACGGCGTTGCCGGTTGCGGACCAGCAGGACCGTCTGAGGGTCCTTTATTCGGCTTCCAATGTCATTTTTCCTATACGAGCGGCTATGGCCGTTGGCTTCAGCCGCGAGGGCCTGAGGATCGAGCAGGAATTGATTCAGCAGGGAAAGACGCCAGCAGTGTCGATGCTCGATTCCGGCGGTGTTGATTGTGGTGCAGCAAGGATTCTGGTGGAGAACGTTCCGGCGGCAAACGTCGATTCCGCCGAGCAGAGCTTGGTTGGTGCAGTCTCGAAATGCGCTTCCGCCGTCGCGACGGTGCAGCGACTGCTTGATACCGGATTCGAGAAGGGTCGGGTAGCCCCGCGCGCGTCGCTTGCTGTCATGGAGCGGGTAGGAGTCAAGGCGCCATGGTCACAGCAGGCCTTCGAAAAGATTTTTGCGAATCTGCCGAGCGACGCGAACGCCTTTCGGCAGCAGGCAGCCGACTTAGCGACGGTATTTTCCCGGATGTCTGCGGAAGTCGACAGGGCAGCAGCAGGTCAGGCGGGTCTCCGGTTGCTGGTTTGGCTGGGCAAGGTGGATGCGAGCGCGGACCGCAACTTGGCTGTTAATGCTACGACCGGTTCATTGAAAGAGCTGTTTGGGGATAAAGGCTTCGGGGACCTGCTCGCCTCCGATGTGATGGCGAAGCAGGTGGCGCAAACTTCCGGTCAGCCGGGTCAAATCACGCGTCCACCCGAGGAGAACGTTTCAGTGCTGACGGCAATTTCGCGGCAGGGCAGTGACCGCACCGCCGAACTCGAAGCCATGCCGCCCTCGTTGCGCGCACGTGAGGCGGCGGCAAGCGGTTTTGCTTCCGGCACGAGTGGCGCGAACCGCAAGGACGCGGATCATTACTTCGACATAGCATTTTCGGCTCTCAACGATGTGTGGGACAACCGGGCAAACGTGCGCGATGTTCACGCCGTGGTGCAGGAGGTGGCCGAGGCGGCGGCGCAGGTCGATGCGGTTGACGCGTTACAGCGCACACGTCGTTTGCAGGATCCGACTGCCCAGGCAATCGGCATGCTTGCAGTAGCGCGTGTTGTCGCCAGCCGGTAGAACAATTTCGCAAACGTATATCTAAGGAAGGCAGGGATTTCCAGCCGAACGCCATCGCCAGGCGACCAGGCTCTTGATTTTTCTTGCCGGGTATTCAAGCAATCGCATCAGATGAGCAAGCGAGCGATTGGGCCCGCGATCGAGCGGTGCACGGTAACCGGACGAAAGCTCGGTAGGGCAGTTGTAGGCGAGCAATTGCTATCACTGCGTGACATTGGCGGGAGCGGACCTGTGGCTCACGCTGTCTGGGCTGACTAGTGTATTCTGATAAGGTGGCAATCCGGATTCTGCGGCAAGCATGAGCGAAGGAATCGCAACTGTTTTGGGCTTGCATCCAACAGAATCGGAAGCTACTGGAGCATCTTCCGGACCGCACCACCCCGTGCGGCATTCCTAGCGTCGGGTTCTGAGACGCAAGCGGACAGAGATTTAATTCCGTCGCGGTGGCCAACCTACCTATGTGGTGCGCCTCAGGCGCGACGGCAAGAACCAGATTCTGAATTCTGATAATTGCAGTGCACAATGAGCAACCGAAAATATGAATAATGGACCCAATAACCCTGCCGGAGGTTCCGGCGGGAAAGGGCGCAGACGGCGTCGTGGACGTAGAAATCCGCCTGCGCAGCCGTCACAAGGCGGGCAAGGCGTACAAGGCGGCCATCAGCGCCGCACCGGTAGCCCTTCTTCGCAGCGCCGCACAGGCGCATCCGGTTCCCGGCCGGGCAACCGGCCGTCAGGGCCGAAGTTCCAGGACGCCCATATCTATACGGCGCCCATGGATCACAACTATCGAACCGCGGAAAACGGAAACGGTGGCGCCCGCAGCAATCGCGGAGCACGCTTCGTGCAGCAGGAATTAGAAGCGCTTCCCACGGCTCACAATGGAGCCCCGCGAATTTTCGCCTTTGTCGACGACCTGTTTTTCCTGGCCAAAATCCAGGAGACGGCGCGCAAGCTGAATGTCAAAGTGCAGTTCGTCAAAAGCGAAAAAGAGGTTCTGGATGCCGCCGCCGAGAACGAGCAGGCTCCATCGCTGATCATCATGGACCTGAATAATGCTTCGGTGAAGCCGGTTCCCACGATCACCAAACTGAAGTCCAAGCTCAAGAAGCAGACGAACATCATCGGATTCCTCTCCCACGTGCAGGGAGACCTTAAGATGAAGGCACAGGAGGCTGGGTGCGACATGGTTTTGCCACGGTCGGCCTTCTCGCAGAACCTGCCGCAACTGCTTCGGCGCCACGGTTCTTCCACAGACCTACAGTAGCCGGGGCTTGATTCTCTGGCCAATGTGCGCCGACCGGCAACCTGAGTTCGGTCAAGCAGAATCCAACTTATGTGCGGGCTGCTCCACGCTCGTAACGGCTGGTACTCATGTCGTTGACCAGAACCCTTGAAGACAACGAGGTTGGACCGGAGGTTGAGCAGATTTTTGCCGATATCCGGGCCAGTTTTGATCTGCCCTTTGTGCCCACGCCCTTCCGGGTGTTGGCGGGAGTTCCCGAATACCTGCGGTTGATGTGGCGTGACTTGGGGCACGTCGCTGCCTCGCGTGAGTTTCGCTCGGCCGCAGTGGCTCTCCAGGAATTTGTCCGTTCGGAGGCGATTACAGGCGGCTGGCGCTTCGCCGACCAGGAGCGAGTGCTCGCCGGACAGAAGATTTCGAGCGAAGATACGCTGGTGCTCTCCGGAGTTGTGGGTATATTTAACCGCGCGCTCCCTGCACTGACGCTTTTTCTCCGGCTCATGCAGCTTGGCTACTCGGGAGGAATAGGCGGGCGCGTGACACCCGGAAAGCTCTCTCCCGCGCTCTCACGGCTCATCACCTTGAACGTCCCTAACGAGCGGGAGGCCGGCCTTCGTGTGTGGCTGCTCTATGGCGACATCAAGCGCACGACCGGCGAGAAGCATGTTCTGGATCTGTTCCGCGTGCTTTCACCTTTTCCGGGTTATTTGGCTTCCGCCTGGATGGACACCAAGCGGCTGTTCAAGGATCAAAGCTTCCAAAATGCGCGAGAAGAGGTAGCCCGCCGCGCCGCCTCGTGTGTTGCCGGTATCCCGGTGCATGACCACCGTGAATTGGCGCGCCACATTACCGCAGAGCAGTGGTCCGAGATTGAGAAGACAGTAGATGGCTACGTTCGCCTTCTCCCCCTCTACGCTTTATTGACGGCGACTTGGCGGCGTTCCTTCGCCGTTGAGCAAACGGTCATCCGCGCCGCTTCCTGAAGTGTAGTTGTTGGGACCAGTTACTATACGCAGCATCTCCGTCTCGGCTTTCGCCCGGATGCACCAGCAATGAGCCCATTTAAGTGTGGCGCGTCATGCAAAGGTAGAGGTGTCATCCTGAGCGAAGCGAAGGATCTATGCATTTGTTCAGCAAAAAATACATGGATTCTTCGCTTCCGCTACGCTCCGGCTCAGAATGACACCGGAACTTAAATTGCTCTACCTACGACGCACTACACTAGTAAACTGGAAGTCTGATGCCGCGCAAGATGCGGCTCCGACTGCCAGCGCATGGGACGAATCCACGTACTCTCCGAACACGTTGCCAACAAGATCGCCGCCGGCGAAGTCGTCGAGCGTCCCGCTTCCGTTGTCAAAGAGCTCATCGAGAACGCGATCGATGCTGGAGCCACCCGCATCCGGGTCAACGTCGAGGCTGGCGGCAAGAGGCTGATCGAGATCGTCGACAACGGCTGCGGCATGGTTGCCGATGACGCTCTGCTTGCCTTTGAACGCCACGCCACCAGCAAGCTGAAGAACCCGGAAGACCTTCTTTCCATCGCTACCCTTGGGTTTCGCGGCGAAGCACTGCCCTCCATTGCCGCCGTCAGCCGGTTGCGCCTGGAGACCTGTTCCGCCGGGGAAGCCAGCGGCACGGTGGTCGAAATTGCAGGCGGCAGAATCCTGAAGGTTGAGGAAGCCGGACTTCCGCCGGGCACTTCGATCGCGGTTCGCGATCTCTTTTTCAATACGCCGGCGCGGAAAAAATTCCTCAAGGCGGAGTCGACCGAACTCTCGCATATCGCGTCGCTGGTCACACATTACGCTCTGGCTCATCCCGACAAGCATTGGGAACTGCATACCAGCACGCATGCCATGCTGATTGCAGCGCCCGTGGCGTCGCATTCCGAGAGGATTTACCAGGTCTTCGGCAAGGAGACTCTCGACCAGTTGATTTCGCTGGCGGCGACAATTCCGCTGGCGCACGTCGGGTTGCCACCGTCCTCGGCCTGGGGAAGGCGCGAGCGCGATGCGGAGGCGGATAACGATGATCCGGCAATGGGCGATCTCCGCATACACGGTTTTGTCAGCAAGCCCGAGGTGCAGAAGCTCAACCGCAACTCGATTTTTATCTTTGTCAATGGCCGGCTGATCCGCGACCGTCTCATCCAGCACGCATTAACCGAGGCGTATCGCAATATTCTTCCGCCCACGGTTTTCCCGGTGGTCCTGTTGTTTATAGAGATGCCGTTCACCGAGATTGACGTCAACGTTCATCCGTCCAAAACCGAGGTGCGCTTCCGTCAGCAAAGTTTTGTGCACGATTTTGTTCGCGACAGCGTGCGTGCTGCTCTCATGCAGGCACGTCCGGCCCCGCAGTTCGTGCGCGAACTTCACGCCGCACCCACGGCCTCGGCCGCGCTCACTCCTGGAGCGTCATTTGCTTCGGGTGAACTTGCAGCGGCGTTCTCACTGGCCGCGCCTGCGCTGCCGGAGCGCACTGCGCACATTCAGTTTTCGGAGAGCTTTGCGGTTGAAGCGAATGCCGCTGTGCCTGTGGCACGCTTTGCGCCGCAAACCTTCGGATCGAGCCTCGCAGCAAACAGCGGGGCCGAAGGCGGCGGGATGGCTATCGACGATAGCTTGCAGCCAGCGGCACGGCCCGAATTTATTCCCGAACGGGAGGGCCAGTGCGGGCCTCCCGTGGACGCGGCCGATGACGGCATGGATCTGTCCGCGTTGGCGACTTTGAAGCCGGTTGGGCAGATTCGCGACTCGTTCATTCTCGCCGTCAATCCACAGGGGCTCTGGATCATCGATCAGCATGTGGCCCACGAGCGAGTGCTTTTCGAGAAGGTGTTGCGCGCAAGGCTTGAGATTCGGGTTGAATCGCAACGCCTGCTGATGCCACTGGTCATCGAACTCACACCGCAACAACTGGCTGTCTTTGCCGAACTATCCGAGGAGTTGCAGCGCAACGGCTTTGAGGCCGAGCCCTTCGGATCGCGCACGCTGGCCGTAAAGGCCGCACCCGCCGGCATCGATCCCGCCGCGCTCGATCGCCTGTTGCACGAGTTGCTGGAACAGTTTGAGACCGAGAAGCAGGCGCTCAACTTGGAAAAGATTCGCACCGGCATTGCTGCCAGCATTGCCTGCCACGCCGCAATTAAGATCAATACTCCGCTTGATGCCGCGAAAATGGAGTGGCTGCTTCGCGAATTGGCCAAAACGCGTTATCCCATGAGCTGTCCTCATGGACGGCCGGTCGTGTTGCGTTATTCTGTAAAAGACATTCAGAAAGCTTTTAAACGCATTTAGAGCAGTTTGGGAAACGGCGAGCGAGAGGATTAATGACCGATCGAGAACTCCTGGAGTTGCGTGCCAAAAAGTGGCGTACGAACGGCGATCCAATTCGAACCCTGGAAGACGCACAGGAGTTCATTGAGTCCGTCGGCTTCTGCGTGATGTATCCGCTGCGTCCGCCGGTATTCGTGCCTACTTTCATCGGTGCCTTTACCGGAACGGATCAGGACCTGCCAACGTGGCAGCATGCCTTTGCCGATCCCCGCGCGCAGCAGGCGACTGAGCTGATGGTCCGCTTGCTTCGGCAGAGGTCGGCGTATGAGGCGAACCCGTTCGGCGAGACAAACTTTCTCGTGGCTGCTTCGGTATTTGCATTTTTTTACGGGGTTGTCGGCGACCGCAATCCGCGCCATGCGCCGAAGATCGGCTCCCGGTCGGAGTACTCGCCCTTGGCGGTGCACGCTTTTCAGGTGATTCAGCAGAAAGGACCGATCTCCAAGCCACATCTGAAGGAAATTCTGGGCGGCGACCTTTCAACCGCGGCGCTGGATCGTGCTCTCAATGAACTCTGGTCGCGCCTGCGCATTACGCGTGTTGATTACAAGCCGGTGGAAGGCGCTTTTTGGGACGTTCTGTTCCGCTGGTCGCCGGAGCCTGTGCGCGAAGGTATGAACATTTCGCTGATCGAAGCGCTGACCGCTCTGGTTTCCAAGTATTTGGGCTGTGTCGTTGCTGCCGAGCAGAGCGAAGTCGAGGAGTTCTTCTCCAACTTTATTGCCCGCTCGCGCGTTCGCGAGGCCATCAACGCCCTGATCGCCGCGCGCGAATTGAGCTTCGTGCACATCGGCAACCGCGCCATGCTGGAGTGTACTCCGCCTCGCGTGGCGCCGCCGGTCCGTGTTCCCAGGCCACCACGGAGCCGCATCCTTCCCCCATTGCTTCGCCCGCGAACCTCCGAGCCGAAGAAGGATAGCCAGGTGAACCAATCAGCCTCAATCCAAACAAAGAAGCTGGTCATCGCCATCGACGGCCCAGCGGGAGCGGGCAAGAGCACGATCGCCTCGCGCCTGGCACGGAAGCTCGGCTACATCAACCTTGAGAGCGGTGCCATGTATCGCGCTTTGGGCCTTAAGGCGCTGGAGCAGGGAATCGCCATCGATAGCGAGGTGGCGTTGATCGCGCTGGCCAATTGCTCTCGCATAGAACTGATTCCTGGTTCCGGCGACAACTGCGTCCTGCTGGATGGCCGTGACGTGTCGATTCGCATCCGTGAGCGCGACGTGGCCGATGCCGCTTCGCGCCTCTCCGTGCACCCGGGCGTGCGCGAATGGATGGTCGCCCGCCAGCGTGAGATGGGTCTCGGCGGTGGCGTGATCATGGAAGGGCGCGACATCGGCACGGTCGTCTTCCCCCACGCGGAGGTGAAGATTTTTCTCGATGCCGATCCTGACGTTCGTGCCCACCGTCGCGTCTTGCAGCACGACGCCGGCGGCGATCCGGAGAAAGCAGCCCGGCTCAAAGCAGAGCTGCACGAACGCGATCAGCGCGATAGCACTCGTGCCGTAGCCCCACTGGTGGCTGCGCCTGACGCTGTTCACATCGACTCCAGTTCGCTGAATATCGAGCAGGTTATTGCCGAAGCGGAACGCATTGTCGACGAACGGCTGGCTGCTCTTAGCCGCAAGTGAAGGGCCGGCTCACGCTTCGCGCGATAGAGCATTTCCAAGATGCGTGATCACGCGGGCGATATGCTCGCGGGACCGCAGGAGGAGTTATGTCAACCGAAGCGATGCAGGCTGCGAAGATCATTCAGCCCAGCGAAAGAAAATGGACCCCACACGCCCGCTTTGAAGGGGTAAAGCGGGCTGACCTGCTGAATCGAAAAGACGATGGTTTTGGCGTGACCATGGCGCTTGACTGCTGGTCGGTTGGAGCTGAACTCGACCGCCATACTCATCACGATTGCGACGATATCTTTTACATCATCAGCGGCAAGGCAAAGATCTGGATCGAGGGCATCGGCGACGTGCCGCTTGTGCCGGGATCTTTCGTGAAGGTTCCCAAAGGAGCGTCGCACCAGCCGCACTCGGTCGAGGAGGATGTACTCGTTCATCACTGCTGGTACCCGGCCAACGTATAGACCATTGCGAAAGACGGAGTAGGATCGTCAGAGAGTTATCCGGGCCTCGCGGCCGATGGCGCGCCGAAAGGGTTCGAGGTACTTTTCAGGCAACTGGACTTTCTTTTTCTCCCGCCCCACGACAATGTGAGTGGATTCGCCTTCCGCGAGCAGCGCTCCGTCGCTCTGGCGAATGGCCTCATAGCCAAAAGCGATCAGGGACGGCCGCAGGTTCACCATGCGGGTTCGAATCGCCAGCGTATCGTCATAAAGTGCCGGCGCCTTGTAGCGGCAGCGCACTTCGACCACCGGAAGGTGATAGCCATCCGACTCCATCTGCCGGTAGGAAAAGCCAAGCTTGCGCAGCAGTTCGACCCGTCCGATCTCGAACCAGATGAAAAAATTAGAGTGGTACACCACCCCCATCTGGTCGGTTTCGGCGTAGCGCACCCTTACCATGGCGTCGTGGATCACTGCGTCGGCGCTGGAATGTGCTTTCAACGGCCCTCCTTCGGGAAATTCTTGAAGACCGCAGAGTTGCTGTAGAGAAAGCAGAGGTAGTTAACCGGCGCGCCGTCCGTCGCGCATCGCTTCGTCCAGCGCCGAGTCCAGAGCATTGCCCAGGCGAGATGCGCGCTTTGTATACTCCGTGTCGATGGCGTCGTACTTCTGCTTAAGCGAGAAATACTCATCGGCAATATTCAGCGCCGCGAGCACAGCAACCCGCAACGAATCGATGGTAGCGGTGTGTTCGGACACCGCCCGCATTCTGGAATCTACGAACTGGGCAAGTTCCCGGATGTGTTCGGCGTCGGAACCGCGGAGGTTGTAGCTCTGGTCGTAAATTTCGACTCGTATGCTGTCGTTCGATTGCGTCATCGCATCCTCTGGCGTCCCGCGAGCGCCACATCGCGGAGACAAACCTTATGCTTGCTCTTCTTCGATCAGAGCGTCCATGTGCGCCAGCATCTTCTCCACCCGCGCACGAACCTCTTCCCGGTCCTTCTTTAACGCGATTACCTCGGCCTTGACCGCGTCGAACTCTTCTTCGCGAGCTTCCAGTTGCTCGCGCAAACGAGAAACATCGCGCTCCGCGAGGGCTTTGGCCTCGCGAGCATGTTTCAGCAGCTCAATTGTGCGGTAGATTTTCTCTTCCAGAGAAATAAATTCGTTGCCCGTACCATCAAAGGTAAGTTCGGGCTCGGCCTTGGTAGACATAATTCCACGTACCTCGTGAGGCGGATGAGTGAGTCATGCGCAGTATAACTCAGGCGGGCCTGTGGAATTCTCGGCCTTACAGCGCGCACATCTTCAGCAGGCACTTTTCGACCGATTATGCGAAAGGGGAGCAAAAAACCAACAGCCTGCGAGCTCAAATTCGCAGGCCGGAAGAGGGCTCATCCGGCAACAAGGCCGCACTATAACTAGACTCTTGCTATCCCCGCAGCTTTCCGCCGAGCGCCTCCAGTGAACGGACGATCTGCTGTGCCCAGCCGGCAACCTCATCGTCACGCAGCGTACGCTCGGCTGACCGAAAGCGCGCCCGCAGCAAAATGGCGTATTTGTTCGGGGGCAGGGCCGTGCCGCCCTGTTCGCCGCGCAGAATCTCCACTGGCCTGAATTCCTGCAGCTCTGCAATGCCTACGGTCTCCACCGCCTGCTGAATACGCTCGAAGAGAACACCTGCGTCGAACAGAAAAGAAAAGTCGCGGTCCGCGGCAGGGAAGCGAGGCACAGGACGATAGTTCGGTTGGCGCAACTCGCGCTGAAAGAGACGTTCGACGAGAATCTCCGCGACGTACACGGGCTGGCGCAGCTTGCGCGCCGAGGCCAGCTCAGGATGCAACTGGCCGAAGCGCGCAACCATCGTGCCATCCATCACGGCGCGCGCCGAGCGTCCGGGATGGAAATACGCGGGCGTGTGCTGGTCGAAGTAAAGCGTTGCATGCTCAAACTGCGAAAGCAATGCCTCCAGATCGCCCTTCATGTCGTAGAACGTGTAAGCTTCAGGCTTGCCGTGCAGGCTTCCTCCGACCGACCCGGTTGCGACGAAAGCCATGCTGCGTTTTTCGTCGACGCGCTCGCCCGCCATCTCAAAGATGTCGCCGGACTCGAACAGCCTCACGTCCGTGTTGCCACGATTGAGGTTGTAGGCGATCTGGTTCACCATGCCGGGCACGAGCGAACTCCTCATGCAGGCGGCTTCCTCGCTCAGCGGATTCTCCAGCCGCACCGGTTGGGCGGTCGAATACGCACGTACCTCCTCGGCGGAGATGAAAGTCGAAGAAATCGATTCGTTGTAGCCAAGTGCAAGCAGCCGCTGCCGCAGCGTGGCTTGTTTCTCAGCATTGGGCAACGGGATTACCGCTCCGGCGAAGGCCGGCAGTGTGTTGGGCAGCTTGAGATAGCCATAAATGCGGCCGACCTCTTCAATCAGGTCGATCTCACGGTCGACGTCGAGACGCCAGGTTGGAACCCCAACCACGAAGTCGGCGACCGACTCGGTGACCGCCGCGACGACTCCGCCGCTGCCTTTGGTGGCAGACGATCCGGAAACGGCGGTCGTGGCCGAGTCAGAAAAGCGTCCCGGCGTCACCTTGAAGCCCAACCGGCTCAGGATGCGCGCGATTTCATTGCCGGGGACATCAACTCCGAGGATTCGTTGCACCTCGCGCTGTCGCAAATGGATTTGTGGCCGCTCGATGCGGCGCGCCAAGGCATCGATCTCCGCTTCCACCACGGGTTGCGCCGAGGGTGAGCCATTGCCGGATTGGACGCTGGCGGTTTGCTGCGCCAGTTCAGCCACGCGCGCGCAGGCCAAAGGTGTATTGCCGAAATCCGCGCCGCGTTCGAAGCGATGCGAGGCGTCTGTGTGCATGCCAAGGCGCCGCGAAGTGCGGCGAATCGTGCCCGGATCGAACCAGGCCGATTCGATCAGCACGTTGCGCGTCTGCTCGGTGATCATGGTGTCATAGCCGCCCATGATGCCGGCCAAGGCCACGGCCCGAAATGCATCGGCGATGACAAGATCCTCTTTGCTGAGCTTGCGCTCGACGCCATCGAGGGTCTTCAGCACTTCGCCCTCGCGGGCGCGCCGCACGACGATCTTGCCTCCCTGCAGCTTGTCCAGATCGAAGGCGTGCGTGGGCTGGCCCAGCTCATTGAGAACGTAATTCGTGGCGTCAGCTACATTGGAGATCGAGCGCTGGTCAATCAGTTCCAGACGATGCACGATGTGCTCCGGCGAGGGCCCGACCTTTACGTTGCGTACGATGCGAGCGGTATAACGGGCACAGCCCTTTGCGTCTTCGATCTCGATTTTGAAATCCGAAGCTGGCTGCGGGCCATTTAGCTTGGGGGCGACCGGCTTCAAGTCGAGGTCGTAAATCGCCGAGACCTCGCGCGCGATTCCGTAGTGGTTCATGGCATCGACGCGGTTGGTGGTGACCTCGGCCTCGTAGACGAGGTCTTTGCCTTGTCCGGAAAATCCTTCAATGGCGGTGCCGGTGTCCGTCAGGTCTTCCGCCATCTTGCGGTCATCGACCGGCGGATCGATAAAATTGCGAATCCAAGTTGGAGAAATCTTCATAGCCTATCTCGGAAAGCCATAACCACAGAGCGCGCAGAGGAGCACAGAGCTAACAGAGAACCAAAGAGTTGCTGTCCCCTGTGGTGCTTAGCTAAACTGCTCCAAAAAACGCACGTCCCCTAAAAAGAACTGCTGAATGTCATCGATGTTGTGGCGCAGCATCGTCATGCGCTCGATACCCATGCCGAAGGCGAAGCCGCTGTACTTCGCCGGGTCGTAATCGACAAAGCCGAAGACCGCGGGGTCGACCATTCCCGAGCCGAGCAACTCGATCCAGCCGCTGCCCTTGCACTTGCTGCAGCCCTTCTCGCCGCAGAAGGGACACGAGATCGAGACCTCAAGGCTCGGCTCCGTGAAAGGGAAGAACGACGGGCGAAAACTGGTTTTAACCGAGCTGCCGAACATGGCCTTCATGGCGTGGTCGAGCGTTCCCTTCAGGTCGGCCAAGGTTATATTGGTATCCACGCAGAGCCCTTCGAGCTGATGGAACACGGGCGAGTGGGTCGCGTCGGGCGCGTCGTTGCGGTGTACCTTGCCGGGGCAAATGACGCGCACGGGAGGCCGCAGGCGCTCCATGGTGCGAATTTGCACCGGAGAGGTATGCGTGCGCAGCAGCAGACGGTCGCGCTGCGGACGCCGCTCTTGTCCGGCGATGAAAAGCGTGTCCTGCGTATCGCGCGCCGGATGGTCGGGCGGAAAGTTCAGCGCCTCAAAATTGTAGTAGTCGCTGTCGATCTCCGGCCCTTCGGCAACGGAATAGCCCATGGCGACGAAGACGGCGACGATCTCATCCATCGTCCGCAGCACCGGATGCCGCACGCCCAGCTCGCGATGAACCCCAGGCAGAGTTACGTCGATGCGCTCGGCCGCAAGCTTCTGGGTTGCCAACCACGAGTCGAGCGCTTCTACAGGAATCTCAACCAGTGGCTTCCCAACCATCTCTCCATCAATCTCTGTTGCGGGCATTTCCCGAAACAAGAGACGTTTTCGAGCCACTTCGACCATTCCTTCAACTTGTTTCTTGAGCTGATTGACCTGCTGCCCGGCTTGACGCTTGCTGGCCGATGGCGCGGCTTTCAGCCAAACGTCGTTGATTTGCGTGAGGATACCGTTCTTGCGCGCCATCCAGCGGTCGCGCAATGCCTTGCATTCGGCTTCGTCTTGGACCGCCGCGCTTTCCTGCTCCAGCGCTTCCAGCAACGCCCGCGAAGCTGTATCCAGCGCCTCCGGCGAGTAATCTTCGAGTTTGGGGACAGAGTACATGGCAAGTACCTTACGAGTACCTCTTCCAGAATGTCATTCTGAGCGAAGCGAAGAATCCCCTCGCGGCCCAGGCAACCGAGTCGATCGAAACTTCAAACCGAGTCCGCTGCAGTTCTTGTGGTTATCGGCAAAATCTCAAAATCTTCCTTCGTAGCCGCCGGTCAAAAACTCGAGGCTTAGTGGTGCGTCAAACTTTGCGGGGATGCTTCGCTACGCTCAGCCTGACACTCCTAAGCGGCTCGGCGGTCACAGCGCAAAACAATTTCCGCGCCAATGCACGATGGGCGGCCCTGCTGGCCGCCCATGATGAAGATGAAAAACCGAAGTGCTCGGCCTCGACCGTGAATTATGCGGCGGCGCCGACCTTGGCCTGTGCGACCAGCGAAGCAAAGCCCGCGGCGTCATTGACCGCCAGATCTGCGAGGATCTTGCGATCGAGTTCAATCCCGGCCTTCTTAAGCCCGTTGATGAACC
>JBEKQP010000026.1:0-28403 GCA_049519595.1 Candidatus Korobacteraceae bacterium
AGCGAAGCGAAGGATCTGCTGTTTGCGTTTGCTGAAAAGAAAGCAGATCCTTCGATCGCGCAAAACCGGCGCGACCTCAGGTTGACACTCCTGCGAGTTTTTTCAACAACCTCCCAGGACCACGCTTCTTTGTGAGATGCCGCCAGCCATCGGTATACAACGTTATTCACCCTGGCGGTCCCCTTTCAGTGTATTCCAAAAGCAGTATTGCAAGGTGAAAGCCGGGTGCACCGTTCCAGCCAAGCTAGCGCAAGGTTGTTGCTGTCCACTCGGACTCGAAATTGCCATCCCCAGCCCCCTTGAATCAGACACCTAATTTCTCCTCTTGGAGAGATTGCGCGGCTGCCGGCAGCGTCCGATGTCGAACATATCTGAATGCCTCCGGACGCCAAGACCCATGCCGGGAGCCGATTGTGATGATTGTCACACGCGCTTTGTTGACATTTGCTTATACTTCTTTACTCTTATGACTCCCGAGCGGGACTCGGCTCAGAACGTGTAGGCAAGTAGCTGCCTCCGTCCGGCAGAGTCTTGGGTGCCTCATGGCGGGTATCGACGTTACTCCGGGCAAGCAGAGCAGCGACGGCCCGGCTGCGACTGAAAGTTCCGTGGCGCCGCCGCCCGGCAAGCTACGCCAGCGGACGCTCCGCTTCTGGCTTGGCTGCTTGGTGTTGGCTTGCGTTGTGCCGGTCTGCGTTATCGCCGGCTTCCTCGTTCATCACGCATATCAGCAGAGACGCAATCTCCTGGAGCAGCGTGTACTGGAAACCACGCGCGCTCTCTCCATGGTGGTTGACCAGCAGTTCGCTACCATGCAAGCCAGCGCGGAGGCCCTGGCCGTGTCACCTTCCCTCGCCTCGGGCAATCTAGCGGCGTTTGATCACCAGGCGCGGATGGTCGTGCATGATCATCCGGGCTACGTCGCAGCTCTTTCGGATGCTCGCGGACAAGAGCTTGTTAATACGGCCGTGCCCTTTGGGACGCCGTTACCCATACGCGGTGCTTTGGACGTTATGCAAAGGGTTTTCGCCACCGGCAAACCCGCTATTACCAACCTGTACGAAGGAACCCGCTCGGGACGCTCTGCTTTCGGCATTCACGTGCCGGTCTTCCGCGGCCGTCGCGTCGTGTACGACTTGGAGTTATCGGAGCACTCTGAAGACTTTCAAAAAATCTTCTCGCAGGAGCGCATTCCATCCGAATGGACCATCGCAATCCTTGACGCCAATCGCGAGGTCGTTGCCCGAAGCCGATCATCGGAGGCGTCTGTCGGGAAAATGTCCAACCCGGCTCTGGTGAAACGAATGGCCGGGGATAGCGAGGGCTCTTTAGAGCAGGCCAACTTGGAGGGCACCAAGTCGCTCATAATGTTTCACCAGGCCACCTCCGGTTGGGCGGTAGTGATCGGAGTTCCGAAAGCGGTATTAACGGCTGATCTCCGGCGATGGCTGTGGTGGACAGTTGGTGGCGGGCTCCTGCTCTTCATGGTGGGACTTGTGCTAGCGCTGTTTCTGGCGCGGCGAATCGCCGGCTCCATCCAGGCGCTGATCGCTCCAGCCATGGCATTGGGAACCGGCGAGCCGGTGAAGGTACAACCGCTCGATCTCGCGGAAACCAACAAGGTCAGCCAATCCCTGGTTGAAGCATCGCAGCTCCTGCAACAGCGCACGGCGGAGCGCAAACGCGCCGAGAGCGCCCTGCAAAACACCCTGCAGCGCTTCTACGTCATTCTCTCCAGCATGTATTCCGCCGTCTTGCTGGTCACCGATGAAGGGCGGGTTGAATTCGCCAATCAGGCATTTTGCGACCGCTTCGGTCTGGAGGATGCGCCCGCCGACCTGGTGGGCCTTAACGACGGCAGCATGATCGCGAAGATCAAGAATAGTTACCGCTATCCCCGCGAGGCCATTGCCCGCATCCGGCAACTCGTTGATCGAAGACAACCGGTATTGGGCGAAGAAGTCGCCATGCAGGGCGGGAAGACATGCCTGAGGGATTTCGTCCCCTTGAACATGGATGGGAAGTTGTACGGCCGGCTATGGATCCACGTGGACATCACCGAGCGCAGGCAAGCCGAGGAGGAGCGCGAGGCCACAGTCGAATTCCTCCGGCTGGTGAACCTGAGCCGGGGAACCAGGGATTTGATTCAGCGGGCAACGACCTTCTTTCAGGGACGCTCCAATTGCTCCGCCGTTGGCATCCGGCTTCAAGACGGGGGCGACTTTCCTTATTTCGAGTGTCGCGGGTTCTCCAAGGAGTTCGTACAGGCTGAGAACTATCTTTGCAAGCGCGATGAGAGCGGCCTCCCAATCCTCGACAACGAAGGCCATCCAGCACTCGACTGCATGTGCGGCAACGTCATCCGTGGGCGCTTCGACCTCTCCAAGCCGTTCTTCACCGCCTTGGGAAGCTTCTGGACCAACTCGACCACGGAGCTCCTCGCCGCTACCACCGCCGCCGACCGCCAAACCCGCACCCGTAACCGCTGCAATGGTGAAGGATACGAATCGGTGGCACTGATTGCTCTGCGCATCGGCGAGCAGCGATTGGGACTCATCCAGCTCAACGACCGGCAAAAGGGGCGATTCACGCTTCAGGCCATCCTCTTGTGGGAGAGGCTGGCAGGCTACCTGGCGGCGGCCTTGTCCAAGTTCCGCGCCGAGGAAGCGCTGCACGAGAGTGAGGACCGGTTGCGTGTGGCCTTGGACTCTGCGCAGTTCGGAACCTTCGACTTCCATCTTCTGACGGATGATCTAATCGGGGATGCTCAGATGAAAAAAATATGGGGCATACTCCCGGACGAGCAACTCGACTATGCGCACGCCATAGAGCGTATTCACCCCGACGATCGGGAGCGGGTCAGCCAAATTGTGGCAGCCTCGTTAGCGCCCAACGCAAGTGGCCATTATGAGGCTGAATATCGCATTATCTGGCCGGACGGGACGGTCCATTGGACTAGCGCTCGGGGCCGCGTCCACTTTCAAAGACAAGGCGAACAAAGGCAGGCCGTTCGCATGGTCGGAGTTCAGCGTGACATCACCGAGCGCAAGCTGGCGCAAGAGGCGCTCCTCCGCAGCGAGAAACTGGCTTCCGTGGGACGCATGGCAGCAACCATCGCGCACGAGATCAACAACCCCCTGGAGGCAGTGACGAATTTGCTCTACCTCGCCAGGAACGACAACGACCTGCCGGAATCAGCTTCCCGGCATCTGGAGGTGATGGACACCGAGCTGGCCCGGATCGCGCATATCACGCGGCAGTCGCTGGGCTTTTATCGCGAGTCCAATGCACCCGCGATCACCTCGATCAATGCGGTGCTGGAATCTGCCATTGGCTTGTTAAAAAGCAAGATCAAGGCCAAGGAAGCCGTCATCGAGAAGCAATGGGATGGAAGCGTCGAAGTAACCGCCGTGGCCGGCGAGTTGCGCCAGGTCTTTTCCAATCTGCTGGCCAACAGTTTGGACGCCATCGACAGGCAAGGCACGATCAAGTTGCGGGTATCTACCCGCACAGCGTCTGACAACGGACGCCGCTCGGTCCGGATAACCATAGCTGATAACGGCAAAGGCATCGACTTGAACGCCAGGCAGCACCTCTTCGAACCTTTCTTCACCACCAAAGGCACGGTCGGGACCGGCCTTGGCCTTTGGGTGAGCAAGCAGATTATCGACAAACACTTAGGCACCATCCGTATGCGCTCCAGGAGTAGCGGAGCACGCCATGGGACGGCATTCTCCGTGGTCCTGCCGACAGAGCCCGCGGCAGCAGTGCACAGCCAATCAGCCGGGGCCTGAGGAAACTCTGAACAGGTGAAGGGTTTGAAGGGTACGGGCTTTAGCCCGTACGTAAGACCAGCAAAACCAATAAGGCTTTAGCCTCTGAGGGATCTCGGTTCTTCCAGCAAGACCTGTTCAGAGTTTCCTTGAGCCAGCTCCAGTCGGCGTCAACCCGTCCGGAGCAGATCACAGCCCACAATTCCCACTTCCGGAATCAGGCTCCCACTTTGGCAAATGATTACAACTGCGGCGCTTGAGGCGAATTCTTTGCCTTATACCCCACGCCTCTTTCCCATTCAGGGAGATGGTGTGCGCCGCATCTGCTTGTAACGAGCGCGGAACCCCGAGCGTAGGCATGCGCGCAACCCCTGTGTTTATCGCGTTTTTAAACGCTTTTTGGACATTGGAATTTTCTTTCCAGCTTTGGTACGAGGTTTGCTTATGGGAATAGCGTAGTCAATCCTCAGAGCCGGGATGAGCAAGCAATGAATTCAGAGACCATGGGCTTGAACCCGGTGCGGTGTTTGGAGCTGCGAAAACTCATGCACGAGCTGAGCAACGTTACCACCGGCATCCTGATTTCTTCAGGCCTGCTGGCGCAGTTGCTCGCAGGCGATGAGCGCCGCCGCTACTGCGAGCAGATCAACGAAGCCGGCGAGCGCACCGCAGTCCTCGTTCGCGAGGCGCGCGCGCTGCTTAATCCGGAGGAGCAAGTGCTTGCTTCGAGATCGGCCACGTAACAAAGCGTGATGGTAAATCGAGATAAATCGATCGGCATTTACAGCAGTCTGAGAAGACTATTTAAGGGAGCTGGCGATGGCAGACGGTAGAGAAAACACGGTTATTGCGATTCGAGGTTCGTCGACGGTGCCATTTAGGGAAGAAATCACTACCATTTTGGAACCTAATGCCACTATTATGTTTGCTGCTGAACCAACCATGACAGATACGGCAAAGGCCGAGGCGAATCTGCTGAACCTGCTGATCGTCGATGACGAGCGGGCGATTCGCGACGGATGCCGCGAAGTCGCGCAGGCGATCGGTTTCTCTACCTTTATTGCGGATAATGCCGATCACGCCTATCGCGTCCTGGAAACCACGGGTGTCGACGTCGCGCTGGTTGATTTGCGGCTACCGGGAACTGGCGGCCTGGAAGTCCTGCGCGAGATCAAGCGCCGCCGTCCGGAAACCGTGGTCGTCGTCATCACCGGCTACGCTACCGTGCAGTCGGCGGTGCAGGCGATGAAGAACGGCGCCTACGATTACGTCACCAAGCCATTTAATCTGGAAGAACTCCGTCTGCTGCTGGAACGCGTGGTCGGGCATTTGCAACTGACCAGCGAAAACCGCATTTTGCGCGAGCAGATCAAGTCCAAGGAAGGCTTCGGCTCCATCGTTGGCCGCTCGCCGGAGATGGAGAAGCTTTATCGCATCATTAGCAAGGCGGCGCACAGCTCGCACCCAGTGCTGATTCTGGGCGAGAGCGGTACCGGCAAGGAACTAGTGGCCCGCTCGATTCACTACTCCGGGCCGCACCGCGACCAGCCCTTTGTTCCCGTGGACTGCGGCTCGCTGGTTCCCACTCTCATCGAGAGCGAGCTATTCGGCTACGTCAAGGGCGCTTTCACCGGCGCCAATAAATCCAAGGATGGGCTGCTGGCGGTCGCCGAGGGCGGCACCGTGTTTCTCGACGAAATCGCGGAGCTGCCGATCGATTTGCAAGCCAAGCTGCTGCGCGCCCTGCAAGAGAAAGAGATTCGCCCGGTCGGCGGAACCAAGGCAATTCCCATCAACGCGCGCATTCTAGCGGCTACCAATCGCGACCTGGAGCAAGCGGTCGCCCAGGGAAATTTTCGCCGCGATCTCTACTTCCGTCTCAACGTCCTCACCCTGCGCATCCCCCCCTTGTGCAACCGCAAGCAGGACGTTCCGCTGCTGGTGGGGCACTTCCTGGAGCGCATGGCGCGCAGCACCGGCGTGCAGCGCAACGTCAGCGACGAAGCCTTGAAGCTGATGCTCGCCTACGACTGGCCGGGAAACGTGCGCGAATTGCAAAACAGCCTCGAAAGGGCCTGCGCCCTGACTTCGGGGCCGACGATCCATGCCGCGGATCTGCCCACGCAGATCCAGAACTGGCGTTCGCAGGCGGAATCGGCCGCTGCCGCTGAGCAAGCCAAGGCGACTCACGGTATTCTGCCGATTGTGGAGATGGAAAAGCACGCCATCCTGAACGCGATTGAGCAGTTGCACGGCGACAAGCTGGAAGCCGCGCGCCTGCTTGGCATCGGCAAGACCACCCTTTATCGCAAACTGAAAGAGTACGGGGCGCTGGAGTAACCGGCGCGAGCCTTAAGTCTTTGGGCCCGCGTACGCACTCCGGCCGCATCGAGGGACAGCCGTGTCTTTCGAGAGGCGGCGAGGTATGTCCGGAACATGCGAGGCGGCGACGGCCCATCTTCGAAGAAATGCGAGGCGACGATGATTTTACTGGTAACTGCTTCGCCAGGTAAGCATAAAGCTGTGCCGACGTCGAGATATGTGAGGCGATGATGATTTTACTAGTTACTGCTTCCAAGCGTGGTGCCGAGTGCGCCACAGTGCTGCAACAGGCTCTGGCCGAAACGGTTCAGCTGGCCGATAACCTTCGCCGCGCAACTTCGATTTTGCGCAGTGATGAATTCAGCGCGGTCGTACTGGACGACGCGATGGTCGAGGCCGATCCGGATGCGGTTGACATCCTGCTCAACACCTCGGGCATGGCGGTTCCCGTCTACGTGAACCTGGGCCTCAGCAACTCCGCCCGGGTTGAGCGCGAGGTGCGTCTGGCGTTGCGGCGGCATGATGAAGCGCGCACGATTGCCATGCGTGCCGCCGAGTCGCTGCTGCGCAGCGAGTTACGCAGCGCGGTAACCGGAATTCTGCTTTCGACAGAGCTGGTTCTCAACTCGCAGGAACTGCCGCTGGACGCCGAAGAAAAGCTGAAGCTGGTCTGCCAGTTGGCGTCGCAGATCCGCGGCCGGCTGGAAGCCGTGCAATAGAGCGGGTAGCTATCAAGATCGGGCGCCAAGGGGCGCGGCCGTGGCGCTGCGAGACCAGTTTAGCCAAAGGTAACTTCTAAACTATTCTAGAAGTGACGGTTGGCCGGGCTGGCGCACTTGGCTGGCAGCTTCTGTTCCCCCCGAGGTGCTTAGGGATCAGGCCTCTCTCCTGTATGGCCGTTATGGTTTTTCCCTGCCGTGGTCCCTGCGCGCGTGTCCCATCTGGATGCGCGCGTTTTTTTGCATATTCCTGGCCGACTTGCAATTCGAGGAAACCGTGGGCCAACCTTGGGTGTTCAATTTTGCTCTCATTGTGAAACCCTTGCGGAATCCGAGGTTGTCGAGCCAGCCTCGCCTGCTCGCTGTCGGAGTGGAGCGCTATGCTGTGGACCGTTTTTTCGATCCTATTGATTTTGTGGCTACTGGGGTGGGGATTCCATGTCGCCGGCGCCATGATTCACCTTTTGCTGGTTCTGGCGATCATGGTGGCGATCATCAACCTGGTGACCGGCCCGCGGACGGTATGACTTTGCCTTGAAGTTCTTGTCCCATACCTCAAGATTCGCCTTCCCGAGTGCCTGGGGCGTTTTCAACCTTTAGTGTATACAGCGGCTTCACTCATTCCGGCCGGAGCAAGCCTGGCTTTCGTTCGTCAGGCATCCCAAGTACCGCAACCGCGCCTCTAAACGATGGACGACGGCGGGCTTAGGGTTCGGCTCAGCCAAGGCAAGGGATAGCTTTGCCTCGGACTCTATGCCGGAATCAACTCATGTCAACGCACCTGCATAGAATTCCACCGGATACGGACACTACCCTGCGCCCTCAAGAGGCCAGCGAGGCTCTTGCGCAGCGCATCCAGGAGCTGGGCGACTGGTTTCATAACATGAATCTGTGCGGCGTCTGGACGGCTCCCCAGCACTTCCTCGGCGACTTCCCGAACGTGAAATGGAAGCATATTGAGCCGGCGATTCCAAAGGACTTGGCCGGCGCCAGCGTGCTCGATATCGGCTGCAATGGCGGCTTCTACTCCATTCAGATGAAGCGGCGCGGTGCCGGGCGGGTGCTCGGCGTGGACATCGACGACCGTTATCTCAATCAGGCCCGCTTTGCGACCGCAACCCTCGGGTTGGAGATCGAGTTCCAGAAGTGTTCGGTGTACGACATCGATCAACTCGCCGGTCAGTTTGATTACGTGATCTTCATGGGTGTCCTCTACCACCTGCGCTACCCGCTTTATGCCTTGGATAAAGTCGTAAAAAAGGTGCGCGGCCGGCTGATCTTCCAGACCATGATTCGCGGCTCCGAACAGGTGCGAGAGTGGGAAAAGGACTACCACTTCTGGAACAAGGATATCTTCAGCAACCCCGATTTTCCTCAGATGTACTTCATCGAGAACAGCTACGCCAATGACCAGACGAACTGGTGGATTCCCAACCGGGCCGCGGCCGAAGCCATGCTGCGCAGCACCGGGCTGGAGATCGTGGCCCATCCGGAATCGGAGACATGGATTTGTGAACCGCGCAATGTCACTCGCGACGGCCAGTATGTGCTGGATATGGAGCTGGCAGGGACCCTCTAAGCAGCGAAAGGGAAGTTCATGGTTGAAGCCGTAATGCTCTGGAACGAGCCTAACAATCTGTCGCATTGGGATTTCAAGCTCGACCCTGACTGGAAGAAGTTTGCCGAAATGGTTCTGTGCGCGGCCAAGGCGATCCGCGATGTCAATCCCGAATTGAAGCTGGTGTTGGGCGGGATTTCGCCGATCGATCCCAATTTTGTGAAACTGCTGGACTCCTATGGCGTGATCGAGGCCATCGATGTGGTCGCGGTTCACGGATTTCCGCTCGACTGGAATCATTGGAACATTCATGAGTGGCCGCGGAAGATCGATGAGATCCGCGCCGTAGCTCGCGGCAAGGCTATTTGGGTTTCCGAAGCCGGGGCATCATCTTTTGGCGCGGAAGAGGTGCAGATTTTCGGATTGCTGAAAACCGCCGAACTGTTGTTGCCGCAAGTCGACCGCGTGCATTGGTACAGCCTCTTCGATTTGCCGTCGACCTGGACGGCCACCACCCGTCACCGTGAAGCCGAGGGCAGCGCATACTACCGGCACTACTACATGGGATTGATCCGCGAAGATGGCAGCGCCAAGCCAGCCGTCTCGCAGTTTCCCGCAGGCATGGGAATCTGCCAATGGTTTCACTTTGAAGATCCCCGGCTGGAGTCGGCCGTCGAGTGGCTGCGCAAACTGGGGGTGCGTCATCTGCGCACCGGCATCAGTTGGGCCGACTGGTATCGGGAAAACTCCAAGGTGTGGTTCGACCGCCAGATGGGAGCGCTGGCCGAATTTGATACCACCATGACCCTCTGCTTCACGCCAGAGCATCTTGGAGTGGCGCCGCATTACACCAGCCCGCCCAGGAATGCCGCGGACTTCGCCGACTTCGCTGCCTGGGCAGTCGGCCGTTATGCGCCACGGCGTGGGCGCGCCAGTACAGCTCAGCACCGGCAGAGGCCGTCTCCGATGGGAGCGCCCGCCCCGGTTGGAGCCGGCGAATGAGCAAACGAGTTTTGGTAACCGGCGGCGCCGGATTCGTCGGATCGCATACGGTGGACGCATTGGTACGCGCCGGGCACAGGGTTCGTGTATTTGACAATCTTGCTCCCCAGGTACACCCGAATGGCTTGCCTGATTATCTGCGCCCAGAGGTAGAGTTGGTGCGCGGCGACATGCGCGACCTCGCGGCAGTGCGACGTGCGACGCAGGGTATGGAGGTGATTTATCACCTGGCGGCGGCTGTGGGCGTAGGCCAGTCGATGTATGAGATTGCGCACTACATGGAATCGAACACCCAGGGCACGGCCAACCTGCTGCAAGTCCTGCTGGATTGCAAACTGCAATTCGAGAAGCTGATCGTGGCGTCCTCAATGTCGATTTACGGTGAAGGTCAGTATCGCTGCCCTGAACACGGTGAGACGGCAGCCTTGCCCCGCGATCTGGCCCAACTGCGGGCAAAGCACTGGGAGTTGCGCTGCCCGGTATGCGGAGCCGACATGGCGCCCGTGGCCACGCCTGAAAGCAAGCCACTGCAATGCACATCGATCTACGCTCTTTCCAAGAAGGATCAGGAGGAGATGACGCTGCTTTTCGGGAGAACCTATAACGTGCCGGTGGTAGCCTTGCGCTACTTCAATATTTACGGCACGCGACAGTCGCTCTCCAATCCGTACACGGGCGTGGCGGCCATCTTCGCCTCCCGTCTCCTCAATGGAAACACGCCGATGATCTTCGAAGACGGTCGGCAGCAGCGTGACTTCGTCAGCGTTCATGATGTAGTGCAGGCCAACCTGCTCGCCATGGAGCGGAACCAGGCGGATGGCATGGCGCTCAACATTGGGTCAGGCGAGGCGATACCCATCGAGGGCGTGGCTCGCGTCTTGTCCAAGGGCATGGCCATTGAGATTCCGGCGGAGATCACCGGAAGATATCGTGCCGGCGACATTCGCCATTGCTTTGCGGATATCTCGGCGGCGAAACGGTTGTTGGGCTATGAGCCGAAATTCTGTTTCAGCCAGGGAGTGCGCGAACTGGCTGCCTGGCTACGCGAGCAAACGGCGGTAGACAGGGTGCGGCAGGCTGCACAGGAGCTCGACAAGTACGGGCTGACTGCCTGAGCATGACCGAGGGCGCGGGCCCCACGTCCCAACCGTTCTTGGCTGACGTGGGGTAGTTCGACCGATTGGGTGGCCCATTCTAGCCCGCTGTTGGCTAGAGTTGGGTAGTTGTTGCGACATTTTCAAAGGATCGAAGGGCGCGGTTTCAAATGCATGTGCTGGTAACGGCAGACACGGTCGGTGGTGTCTGGATCTATACGCGTGAGCTGGTTGCGGGGCTGGTGCGCCGGGGCGTTCGAGTGACCCTGGTCAGCTTCGGCGAGATCCCGACTGCCACGCAGATAGAGTGGCTGGAGGGACTCCGGGGAGTCGATTTCCATCCCACCGGCTTTCGCTTGGAGTGGATGCAGGATGCAATGCAGGACATCGACCACTCCAGCCAATACCTGATGTCTCTCATCGAAGAGGTCCGTCCCGATGTGCTTCACCTCAACCAGTTCGCCTACGGCGCGCTGCCGACTGCGATTCCAAAGTTGGTGGTTGCGCATAGCGATGTGGTGAGTTGGTGGGAGAACGTGAACGGAGCGCCGCCTCCGGAGGACGATTGGATGCGTTGGTATCGCAGCACGGTGGCGGCAGGTTTGAAGGCCTCAACGGCGGTGGTGGCGCCCACGCAGTGGATGTTGCGTTGCATCGAAATGCTTTATGGTCTTCCTCGGATACGTGCGGTGATCCACAACGGGCGCACCCCGACACTGTTCAATCCACACTGCGACAAACAGGACCTCGTGCTTTCCGTCGGACGGGTCTGGGATGCGGGCAAACAGGTGAATCTTCTGACCGAGTCTGAATTGCAAGTACCGGTCTGCATCGTTGGCGCGCAGCGGCATGCGGACGAATCGCTGCGGCAGCAATCCTTGGCGCAACGCGGCAGCCCGAGAGTGGAGTACCGTGGGCCTCAGAGCGAGGGCCAGCTTCGCAGCTTGTATAGCCGCGCCGCGATTTATGCCGCCACTTCGCGTTACGAGCCCTTCGGACTTGCGCCCCTGGAGGCCGCCTTTTCCCGTTGCGCCGTGGTCGCCAATGACATTCCCACTTTCCGTGAGCTGTGGGGGCACACTGCGTGCTACTTCCGGCAGAACGACGCTTCCGGCCTGGCTGAAACGATTGCGGGTTTGCGCTCCGATCGTGAGTTGCGGCTTACCTACGCCAATCTTGCTTACAACCGCGCGCGGCAGCGCTTCACCGCCGCCCGCATGGTGGATGAATACTTGACTCTATACCGATCGATGATCACCGCAGGAGTTGCTGCGGCATGAACACGAAACTTAAATTCCGGTTCTTCGCGCATTCCTGGGTCAGCGACTGGAACCATGGCAATGCGCATTTTCTCCGGGGACTCGCCCGCGAACTGACGCGCCTGGGGCACGAAGTCCGATGCTTTGAGGAACTGGGCGCCTGGTCGCTCAGCAACCTGGTCACCTACGAAGGCACCGCGGCGATTACCGCTATCGATGATTTCCGCAGGGCCTATCCCGAACTCAATATCCATTTCTATCAGCGCGGCCCCAGTTTCGAGGAGTTTCTGGACCAGGAATTGAATGGCGCGGATTTTGTCATCATCCACGAGTGGAATGAACCGGAAGTGGTCAACGCAATTCTGCAACGTAAGCAGAAAGAAGGGTTCTTTGCGCTGTTGCACGACACGCATCATCGGGTTTACACCAGCGCCCACGAGATCCTTAAATTTCATTTGCACCGCTTCGATGGAGTGCTCGCATTTGGCGAAGTGATTCGCAAGATCTATCACGATGGCCTCGGCATAGAGCGCACATGGACGTTTCACGAAGCGGCTGACCTCTCCGTCTTTAAGCCGGAGAAAAGTGCTAAAACGACGGATGTCGTCTGGATCGGCAATTGGGGTGACGAGGAGCGCACAAAGGAGCTGATGGAGTTTCTGGTCGGTCCCGCCGGCGCTTCGACCGGGTGCAAGTTCACCGCGTACGGCGTCCGCTATCCGGAAGACGCGATGAAAGCGCTTCAGCAGGCCGGCATCGACTATCGCGGATACCTGCCGAATTTGGCGACGCCTTCGGTTTACGGCCAGAGCCGCCTTGCCCTCCATGTGCCGAGGCGGCAGTATGCCAACGGCCTGAGCGGCATACCAACCATCCGCGTCTTCGAGGCGCTGGCCTGCGGCATCCCGCTGCTTTGTTCGCCCTGGAATGACATCGAGCACCTTTTCCGGCCGGGCGAAGACTACATCGTTGCGGCGGACGGAAAGCAGATGGCGGGCGAAATCGATTTTCTGCTTCGCGACCAACGGGCGTGCGGGGAACTGGCGGCCAACGGTCTGGAGACGATTCGCAAGCGGCATACCTGTGCGCATCGCGCCGCGCAGCTCATCGAGATCTGTCAGGAACTTCAGCGATGAGAATCTTTGTCTTCGGGTCGAGCCTCACTTCCTGCTATTGGAACGGCGCTGCGACCTACTATCGCGGCATCTACAAAAACCTTGCCGCGTTGGGCCACGAGATCAGCTTCGCGGAGCCCGATATCTACGGACGCCAGCAGCATCGCGACCCACACCAAGTGAACTATGCGGACGTGATTGTCTACCGTACTCCCGCCGACATTGATGGACTGCTCGCGCAAGCCGCCGATGCCGATCTGGTCGTCAAGCACAGTGGCGTGGGGGCGGACGACGAACTGCTGGAGGCACGGGCGCTCGAGTGCCGCTCCGCGCACACGCAAGTGGCCTTCTGGGACGTCGATGCCCCCGCAACCTTGGCACGCGTCGAGGCCGATCCCGAAGATCCCTTTCGGCGCCTGATCCCACAATACGACTTCATCTTCACTTATGGCGGTGGCGCTCCCGTCGTGCGGCATTATTCCGCTTTGGGCGCGCGCAACTGCCACCCGATTTACAACGCCCTCGAAGCTGAAACGCACCACCCCGTCCCGGTCGATCCCGCGCTGGTCTGTGATCTGCTGTTCGTCGGTAATCGTCTGCCCGACCGCGAAAAGCGGGTGGAAGAATTCTTTCTGCGCGCGGCCGAGCTGGCTCCTGAGATGCGTTTCATCCTCGGAGGCGAAGGCTGGAGCTCCAAGCCTCTGCCTCCGAACGTGCGCTACATCGGCCACGTCGCCACCAACCGCCACAATATCCTCAACTGCTCGGCGCGGATGGTCTTGAATGTGAATCGCGAATCCATGGCGAAGGTCGGCTTTTCGCCACCGACGCGCGTCTTCGAGGCGGCCGGCGCGGGGGCCTGTCTAATTACTGACTACTGGGCGGGCATCGATGCATTTTTCGCTCCGGGCAGGGAACTGCTGGTGGCGGCCGGCGCGGCGGACGTGGTGGTCTATCTGCGGGGCATCGACTCTCGCCAGGCTCATTCAATTGGCAACGCGATGCGCGAGCGCGCCCTAAAAGAGCATACGTATGCCTTACGGGCGGCGCAGGTGCATGTCATCCTGCAAACCTCTCCCGCCGGCGCCATGCCAGCCGCTCCGCTCCGCCCCGCGTCGCCACCGCGCGTGCCGCGGACCTCCGAAAGGTCGGCGTGAAGCTATGATTCCGCGTGCCAGTTCGTTCAAACTCGTTATCTTCGGCCTCTCCATCACCTCTTCCTGGGGCAACGGCCACGCCACCACCTTCCGTGCCCTCGCCCGCGCCCTCCACTGCCGGGGACACCGCGTAGTGTTTTATGAGCGGAACGAAAAATGGTATTCGTCCAATCGCGATCTGCCGAACCCCGAATATTGCGAGCTCAAGCTCTACGACGACTGGAATTCGATTTTGCCGGAGGTTCGGCGGGATCTGCGAGACTGCGATGTGGCGATGGTCGGCTCCTACTGTCCCGATGGAATTCGAGCCATCGACGAGCTGGCGCTTTCGCGTGTTCCGGTCAAGAGCTTCTATGACATCGACACCCCGGTGACTCTCGCCGCTCTGCGTCAACGCGGTGAAACCCTGTATCTGAAAGCGGCGCAGATTCCGCTGTTCGATCTCTATTTCAGCTTTACCGGCGGACCCATCCTCAAGGAAATCGAGCAGCGCTTTGGCGCCGCCATGGCCCTGCCGCTTTATTGCAGCGTCGACCCCGACAAGTATTACAAGCATCCGGTCGCAAAACGATATACCTGCCAGATGAGCTACATGGGAACCTATGCTGCTGACCGGCAGCCAAAGTTGGAGTCCATGCTTTGCCGGACGGCTCTCGAATTGCCGGACCGCAGCTTCATCGTTGCCGGGCCGCAGTACCCGAAATCCATCCAGTGGCCGGCAAATGTCCGCCGGATCATGCACCTCAATCCGCGCTGGCATCCCCACTTGTATTCATCGTCGCGGCTGACGCTCAACGTCACCAGGCGCGATATGGTTGCCGCTGGCTATTCGCCTTCGGTACGCCTCTTCGAAGCCGCTGCCTGCGCCGCCGCCATGGTTTCCGATCCGTGGCCGGGACTGGAGAGCTTCTTCGCCCCCGGATGCGAGATCCTGCTGCCTGCCGACTCCGCCGAAATCGTCTCCTGTCTTCGCGACATGCCTGATAGTGAACTGCAAAGAATCGGGTCGCGAGCCCAGCAGCGTGTGCTGGCCGAGCACACCAACTTCAAGCGTGCCGAACAGTTTGAGCACGCGGTGGAGAGCGTGCACCAACTCAGGCCCTCCCACGATGAGCATCAAAGCGAAGCCACCGTTCTGTAGCCAAACAGTTGTTCTGTAGTTCACCGCGCGCGCATCCTTCGCTGCCGGTGTCGTCGTGAGGAGGTTCGCGCCGTTTTGCGAACCGACGTGACAATCCATGCATTTGTGCGCCTCATGCTGGGTCATAGCCCAACAAGGCCATTGAAACCCGCCGCCCTGCGTCTCGCATCCTAACCAGTAAGGAAAGTTCAAAAATATTGCGAGGGCAGACCACGAGGGCCAATGAGAATTGCTCTAATCGCCTCACCATTCATCGAGGTGCCTCCAAGGCGGTACGGCGGCACCGAACTCTTTATTGCACGATTGGCCGAGGGTTTGACGGAGCGAGGGGTCAGGGTTATTCTCTACGCCAACGGCGAATCCACGGTCGGTTGTGAGCTGCGCTACCTCTACCCTCACGGTGAATGGCCCATCGATGGCGAGATCTACTCCAGCACTAAAGACCTGAATCACACTTCCTGGGCGATCCACGACTGTTGGCATGAGGCGGACATCATCCATCTGAACAATGTTCCGGGACTCGCCTTCGCCAGGTTCAGGGGGCCGCGCTTTGCTTACACGGTGCACCATCCCCACCAACCCGCGCTGAGCCAGTTCTATTCTTGTTTTTCTGAAGTGGAGTTTGTCACCATTAGCCGTTTCCAGCAGCAAAGAGAATCTTTCCCCCGGACTCGCACCATCCACCACGGCGTCGATATGCGCGCCTACAAGCTAAATCCGCGCAAGCAACCTTATTTTTGCTTTCTCGGAAGAATCGCGCCCGTGAAGGGTACGCATCTGGCCATCGAGGTCGCCAGGCAGACGGGGATTCCGTTGAAGATTGCCGGTGAAATCCAGCCCATCTTCCGCGACTATTTCGAATCGCGAATCAAGCCGCATATCGATGGCAAGTTCATCCAATTCCTCGGCGAGGCGAATCTTGCAGAAAAAAATGAACTGCTCGGCAATGCCACGGCCATGCTCTTCCCGATTCAGTGGGACGAACCGTTCGGCCTGGTGATGATCGAAGCCATGGCCACTGGAACTCCGGTGTTGGCGCTCTCTGGCGGGGCGGTGCGCGAGGTCGTTGCCGACGGCGTATCCGGTTACGTGTGTTCCACATTGCCGGAACTGGTGGAGAAAGCGCGCCGCGCCGACTCCGCCTTCAACCCCTTACTCGTGCGTCGCTACGTGGAAGAGAATTTTTCGGTGGAAGGCATGGTGAACAAGTACGTCACGCTTTACCAGGATATGGCTGGCGGCGTGCGCGAGCGCCTTGCTCCCCTTGCCAGCCTGCGGCCGGCGCATAGCGGCGAATTGGCCCACGGCGCGGCGAGCGAGGGGATCGCGGCCCGCCTTGCTAGCACCCGGCTGGTGCATGGCGACGAACAGGAGCAGCTTCCACCCGAACCGGAGGAACCGCGGGCAATAGCATGACCAAGCTCGAAATGATCCCTGAACGGCTGCTGGTTCCGATCGAGTCGCCTCACGTCGAGCCCAGGATTGCTCATCAGGCTCTCGAGCCGCGCAAAGTCAACAACCTCACGTTGATTGATGGCAAGACCTTTCTCTCCACCACGGTTGCGGGAGATATTCATCCCCCCGGCGCGCTCGACGTTGGGTTCTTCCACCAGGACACGCGATTTTTGAGTCAGCTCGAGCTGCGCATTGATGGCCACCGCGCGGTCGTGCTTTCCTCCAGCGCCGAGAAAACCTTTGCCTCTCAAATCGAGCTCACAACCGGGAACATCACCCTCCGCGACTCCTTCGATCTGCCTGAGAACACGGTCCACATTCGTCGCGAACAGTTGCTGGGCCCCGATATTCTTTTCGATCGCTTCAGCTTCGAAAACTTCAACCTGGTGGCCGTCGACCTGGCCGTCGAACTCGTTTTCGATGCTGATTTCGTCGACGTCTTCCAGGTTCGCGGCATTGTCCGCCACATCCACGGACAGTATTACCAGCCGATCGTCGGCGACGACTCTCTCACCTTTTCTTACCGCGGTTTGGATAAAGTCTTCCGCCAGACCTCGATTGCCATGTCTCCCAAGCCCCACGCCATTCGGGAGCAGACCGTGCGCTGGGACTTGCACCTCGAACCGCTCAAGAAATTCCAGGCGGAAATCACCGTGACGCCGCTGGTGGAAGGCTATCCTACTCGCGTCAAGGATTTCAGCTTCGCCAACAATCTCCAGAAGAGAAGGGAAGCATTCCGCGAGTTCGAGAACCACTCCACTCAGTTCAAGAGCAGCAACGACGTATTCGATGCCGCGCTGCGGACTGCCATCGGCGATTTTCACGCGCTCCGCATTCCCGAGGGAGACGAACACATCATCGCCGCCGGCATCCCCTGGTTCGCCACCGTATTCGGGCGAGACTCGATCCTGGCCGCATACCAGACCCTGGCGCTCAATCCGCGGCTTGCCGTAGACACCTTGCGCGTCCTCGCCCGCCACCAGGGACGCGAGGTCAATGATTGGCGCGACGAGGACCCAGGCAAAATTCTGCACGAGTACCGCGAAGGAGAGATGACAGGCTGCGGAGAAATGCCCTTCGGACCCTACTACGGCACCGTCGATGCGACTCCGCTTTTCCTGATCCTGTTGAGCGAAACCTTCAACTGGACCGCCGACGAGAAATTCGTGCACGAGATGCTGCCGGCCGCCTACAAGGCTCTGGAGTGGATCGACAAGTATGGCGATCTGGATGGCGACGGCTTTGTGGAATACAAACGCCGTTCTCCCAAGGGCCTGACGAACCAGGGCTGGAAAGACTCGTGGGATGCCAACGTGCACCGCGACGGTTCGCTGGCGGAACCGCCCATCGCCCTGGTCGAGGTGCAAGGATATGTTTACGACGCCAAGTACCGAATGGCCTCTCTGCTGCGCGCCTTCGGCGATGGCGCTACCGCCGATCGCCTCAAGCGCGATTGCTCGGAACTGGTCAAGCGCTTCGACAAGGCCTATTGGATGCCCGAGCAAGGCTTCTATGCTATGGGCCTCGACGGCCACAAACAACAGCTTCAGGTGATTGCTTCCAACGCCGGACACCTGCTCTGGAGCCGCATTATCAATCGCGAGCGGGCACGCATCGTGACCCAGCGCCTCATGCGTGAAGACCTGTTTTCCGGATGGGGATGGCGCACCATGTCGCGGCACGAGCGCGTTTTCAATCCTCTCAGCTACCACCGCGGCTCGGTGTGGCCACATGATAATTCGCTCATCGCTCACGGCATGGCCCTCAACGAAAACCGCGAGCCCGCTCTGCTCGTATTGAATTCGCTCTTTCAGGCGGCGCTTGACTTTCGCGACTACCGCTTGCCGGAACTCTTCTGCGGCGTTCACCGCCGCGAGCACGATGACCCGGTCCATTATCCGGTTTCGTGCTCGCCGCAAGCGTGGGCTTCCGGCGCGCTGTTCCTGATGCTGCTCTCGGTGCTGGGCGTCCGCCCCACGGCGCAGCGTAAGGAGCTCAACATCATCAATCCGGCCCTGCCGGAGTGGCTTGATTCGCTGCACATTCGCAATCTGCGGGTGGGGAACTCGCGCGTCGGGCTTGATTTCAGCCGCAGGAACCAGCGCACTTTCTGTAACGTGGTTGACGTTGAAGGCGAAAAGCTGCTGGTCAATGTATCATTCCGGAAGTAGGCCGGATGGCCAAATGGTTGTTTGAAGGGACGCGGCTTCAGCCGCGTCGTCCGCAGCCAACAATAATGCTGGCTTTAGCCCCTGAGGGAATTTGCGGGTGGCCAGCTGCGCCGCAGTCTCTCGCGAACTGGTGGCCCACATTCGCTGCAGTTGCTAATGTGGGGTCGGCCAATAATAAAATTTTTATGGAGGTGATGGATGGCAGTGAAAATTACAATGCGGCCCAACGGTCCTTACAAGGTCGAAGATCCCGACGGTGTAATCGAGCTGATCGATCCTGCCGGCAACAAGATCGACCTCACTGGCAAGCCCGTAATTGCGCTCTGCCGCTGCGGCGCCAGCGTGAACAAGCCTTTCTGCGACGGGACGCATTCCAAGATCGGCTTCCAGGCGGCCGAGGCAGCAGTGGCAGCCGAGAAGCCAAAGCCGTAAGTCAAGAGTAGACAAAGCCGGTCGGTAGCTGCTGTTGGTCGGGTGGCCCATTCTAGCCCGCTGTTGGCTAGAGTGGGGCAGTTTCTTTCTGAACCGCAGGGTTGTCCCCCGGTCACACTCTAGTGGATTGTCTTCGTCTTGCGCGACATATAATCCATCAGCAGGTATTCACCCAGCGTATACGGCGTAGTGAAGTACGCCTTGCCGCGGCACATCTCCGTCACCTTCTGCACAAACTGCACCAGTCCATAGTCGGAGGCGAGCATGAAGGTGTTGATCATAACCCCGGCGCGCTTGCACTTAGAAACCTCTTCCAGCGTCTTGCTCACTACCAGCGGATCAAGTCCGAAGGCATTCTTGTAAATGCGCCCGTCCTCCATGGTAAGGGCCGAAGGCTTGCCGTCGGTGATCATCACGATCTGCTTCATGTCCTTGCGCTGCCGTTGCAAGATGCGTTGCGCCAGGCGGAGTCCTTCACGGGTGTTGGTGTAGTAGGGTCCCACCCGCACCCGGGCCAGGTGCGAAAGTGGCAGCTCCTCAGCCGAATCGTGAAACAACACCAGCGACAGTGAATCTCCCGGGTATTGCGTGCGAATCAGGTGCGACAGTGCCATCGCGACCTTCTTGGCCGGCGTGAAGCGGTCTTCGCCATAAAGAATCATCGAGTGCGAGCAGTCAAGCATGAGCACGGTGGCGCACGATGACTGGTACTCGCACTGATGCACCTGCAAGTCGGAATACTCGATATTCAGCGGCAGCTTCAGCCCTTCGCGATCGATGGCCGAAGCCAGCGTCGCTGTAATATCCAGGTTCAACGTATCGCCAAATTCATAAGGCTTGCTGGCGCCGCTGGTCTCGATCCCGGTGGCTTGATCGCGGGTGTCGTGACGGCCGAAGCTGGATTTGCCAAGCGAACCGAGCAGATCGCGTAGTGCGCGGTAGCCGAGAAAGTCGAGTGCTTTGTCGGTCACCTCGAAGTGCGGCTCGGCCTGTGGCCTGCCAATCTGGCCGCCAACCGACGATTGCTGCGCTGGATCATGCGGCGGAGAAATCGAGATATAGTCCTCGGCCTCCATCCGCTCGATAATCTCCTCGATCAACTCGTCGAGTTTGCCCTCGGCCTGCATTTGCTCAAGCTGTTGCCGCATTTCCTCATCCAGCAGGTCGCCGTCCAGCAGCGCCTTGCGAATAGCCTCGCGCAGCGCCTGCATCGTCTGATCGTGATCACCCACCTGCTGGTATCGCGAGAATTGGTCTTCGAAACCGCTCTGCAAGAGATGATCGGCAAGCGCCTGCATCAGGTCTTCCATGCTGAGTTCATCAGTCAGATCGGCAACGTATTTCGAATAGCGTACTCGACGCATAAAATCCTTGTGAACTGTTTCTGCGAGCTGTTTCAAGCCCGTTCTTGAACGGGCGCGACTTCAGCCCCGCCCCCAGAGCCTACAAGGACGCGGGCTTTAGCCCCTGCCTGTTACCCCTCAGTTGAACGGCCTGCGGTTCCGGCGACGCGCTTCGAACTCATCTTGCACTTCGGCCTTGTACTCCCGTTCCGGAGGCTTCGGCCCCTTCTCGCCGGCGGTAAACATGCGCTCTTCCGAACGCCCGATTTTTTTGTGCGCGTGCAGTCCCTCCAGGACAAACTCGGCGGCCGAGACCTGCACCTCGGGCACCTCGGGATTCTCCATCTTCAAAACCGAAGTTTTATCGAGAAGTCCCTGGATGTTGTGCAGCGTGCCCACCAGCTCAGCCGGATTTGCCGATTCCAGCAGTTGAATTTCGCCTCCCAGCTCGAACCATTGCACCACCTGCTTCAGGTCGGCGTTGGCGAAGTACTGATCGAAGATCCGTGCAATTGCGGTCTTGATGATCTCGCGTACCACCTGATCGGCGCCGCGCACTTCGCCTTCGTATTCCAGTTCAAGCTTGCCGGTAATCGAGGGCAGCGCCGCAAACACGTCGGCAATCCGAGGCACCACATATTCGGAATCCTGAAACACCGCGCGCCGCTCGGCGTTCGAGATGACGTTCTCGATCGCGCTGATCGGCAGCCTCTGGCTGACGCCGCTTCGCTTGTCGATGTGCTTGTCCTCGCGCGCCACAAAGGCGATCTGTTCGATCACCTCATGAATGAATTGCGGAACCTGCAAGTGCAAACCATTGCGCTTGGTCCACGCCTCTTGCGCCGTGATCTCGATTCCCTCCTGGATCGACGCCGGATAGTGCGTGCGCACCTCCGAACCGATGCGATCCTTCAGCGGCGTCACGATCTTGCCGCGTGCCGTGTAGTCCTCGGGGTTGGCGCTGAACACCAGTGCGACATCCAGCGGCAGCCTCACCGGATAGCCCTTAATCTGCACGTCGCCTTCCTGCATGATGTTGAACAGGCCCACCTGGATTTTGCCCGCGAGGTCCGGTAGTTCGTTGATGGCGAAAATGCCGCGGTTGGCCCTCGGCAGCAACCCGTAATGCACGGTCAGTTCGTTGCTCAGCTCGTGCCCGCCCTTGGCCGCTTTAATCGGGTCGATGTCGCCAATCAAGTCGGCGATGGTTACGTCAGGAGTCGCCAGCTTCTCCACGTAGCGCTCGTTCGGCCCGAGGTAGGCGATCGGAGTCTTGTCTCCAATTTCGGCGATCAGCTCGCGGCAATGGCGGCAGAGAGGCTCGTAAGGATTGTCGCGGATCTCGCATCCCGCAACGTACGGCAGATGCTCATCGAGCAGCGCCGTCAACGAGCGCAGAATGCGGCTCTTCGCCTGCCCCCGCAATCCCAGCAGAATGAAATTGTGCCGCGACAGAATGGCATTGACCACCTGAGGTGTCACCGTGTCTTCATAGCCAATGATGCCCGGAAACACAGGCCCTCCCTGCCGCAGACGCGCAATCAGGTTTTCCCGCAGCTCATCTTTCACATGCCGGGTGCGAAGTCTGTTTTCACAAAACGCACTCTGCCGTAGTTCGCCCAAAGTTCGGGGCAGATTCATAAGAGAACAACCCTCTCTGCTCTCGCCTTCGAGAGCCCGTTCGCACCAGCATGGATTTAACGCCTCGCCTTTCGAGCAAAGTTGCAGGTCAACCGGGCGTTAGCTCTTTGGACGTCTCGAACTGCCCGCTGGTTGCAGCAACTTCGACCCCGGGCGAATCTTGGCCGCCTGCAAGGTGAGTGTCAGGCCCTGCATAGCTCCTCCCCGAAGTTGAGGCGTTGAGGCGGCGTCCGAGCCGCCTGCCGAAATCCTGAGCGAAGCGAAGGATCTGGAGCGAAAGGAACTTGCGGTGGGGCGCATCTGCCGTGCAGCCGCTGAGCATGAAGCGCATAACCCCTTCCCGAAGTGTCATCCTGAGCGAAGCGAAGGATCTGCTTTTCGCTCCGGCCCACGTTTTCCGATGGTGGCCCATATTTGCCATCTGTTGGCAAATGTGGGGGATGTTGGACGGTGCTCCATATTTGCTTGCATCAGGTTGCTTCTTGAACTACCGCACGCAAGCTCAACTTGACTTTTTCTGCCGGAAAACTTACAAAGCGCTGCATGGACCTCTCACAGAAAGTCGTGGTCATCACCGGCGCATCCATGGGCATTGGCGAGGCGATTGCCAAACTGTTTGCCGAGCATGGTGCGGCCATCGTTTTTTCCTCACGCGACCAGGCACGGGCGGAGGCGGCGCGCGCCAGAGTTGGACGCCCGCAGCAAAGCCTGGCCGTAGCTTGCGATGTCTGTGACCCCGCGCAGATTTCAGCTCTGCTCCGCGCCTCCCTGGAGCGCTTCGGCCGGGTGGACGTCTGGGTGAACAATGCGGGCTTCGGCTTGATCGATTCCATTGAGCACATGGATCGCCAAGCCTACCGTCGCATGTTTGAAACCAATTTGTTTGGCGCCATCGATGCCATGCAGCAGGTGATCCCCGTGATGAAACGGCAGCAATCCGGGTGCATCATCAACATCTCCAGCGTGGCCGGCTACATTGCGGTGCCTTACATGGGTGCTTACGGGGCAACCAAGCGCGCGCTGAATGGGATCAGCCGCGCCGCCCGCCTCGAACTCGAAGGCACTGGCGTCTCTGTGGTCAATATCTGCCCCGGCTACGTGAAAACCGATTTCGGAGAGAATGCCGTGCGCGGCTCGGAAGGGAAGCGAATCTCCGCCAGCATTCGGCGGGGAATTACCGCCGAGCGCGTCGCCCAGGCCGTGCTGCGCGCCTACCAGTGCAACATCACGGAGACCGTGGTTCCCTGGGAGAACCGCATCGCCATTGCCGCGGCGTTTCTCGCGCCGTTCGTCATCGATTTCGCGCTCAGACGCCTGCTCAAGGAGCAGCAAAAGCGTTGACGGCCGCGAGCCACGCTCGGCGACGCGAGTCGAGGAATGAGTCGTGCTGCTAAGAATTAAGTTGTGCTGCGAGTGAGCCGTGCTACTTCTGCTAAGGCTGGTGGCCCATTCTAGCCCGCAGTTGGCCAGAGTGGGGTAGTAGTTTTGCAATCGTGGTCGTGGGCAGGTGAACGGCCCATAATCTGCTGCAGTTAGCAGATGTGGGACCCTGTTAAACACACCAAACACGGGTGAGCGAAGCGAAGGATCTGCTGTTCCTGCGGCGACGAAAAGACCTGCGATTTCGATATTATCGGGAGTTTGTTCACCGCTCCAAGTCATCCAGCATGAGCTGCATCTCGGATTCCGCGTGATGATTTCCGCTGCGTTTGGCGGCGGCAATTCCATCGCGAAGCATTTGCGCTGCCTCGGCCCGGCGATCCGCGCCTGTCAGCGATTGCGCGGCCATGAAGTAAGCGTTCGCGTAATCGGGATTCTTTTCCAGCAGCAGTTTGAACTCGGCGACCGCCGCATCCACATTGCCGGAGTTGGAGTACTCCATTGCCAGCGCATAGCGGGTCAACAGGTTGTTCGCATCCTGAGCAAGAATTTCCTTGAGTTGTTCCACTCGACTCTGTCCCATCAGTATCCTCTGTGTGCGGCGATCCGCAACATCTTATCGCACTCCGGCCCGCCTCTGAGACGTTATCCCACGAGAAACCGTTTGCAGTTTCATTCTGAGCGAGCGCAGCGAGCGAAACCCCTCTTCGAAGTGTCATCCTGAGCCAAGCGAAGGATCTGCTGTTCGCTGTGTTTGCCGGTCAAGGTTGGTGGCCCACATTTGCGCAGCCGCGGGCGAAGCTAATGTGGGCCTTGCTATCTGCTCGGAAGTTTGCCGGCTGCCCCGGGGTTCCGCGCCGCGTTGTTCGGCGCAAACCTGGGACGGTAGCTTTCGTGCATGCCGCGAATTGTCCTCTCACCCGGCGGGTCTGTAGAATAGCGGTACTTGATGTTGTCCCGCTGTTGCGGCGTGGACGCTGCGCGATTCTCACTGAGACAGATACTATGTGTTGCCCTTATTTCATTCCGGAGCGGCGTCACGATGCCGATCTCTGGCTTTGGCGTCAGCGCTTGCCCCTGGGTGACGCTTTCCGCGGTTGCTGTTCGGCTCCCGGGCACCAGGGAGAGCAACCAGATGACGCGGCTTTGCAGCAGTGCAACCTCGGCTATGCTCGCTGTCCTTGGCTGCCCGCCGAACGGCCTGCCGATGCCGTCCGCTTTTGTGTGTCGCGTGACACGCCTGCGATTCTGCGGATTCTTTACGCCATCGAATTGAATCACGCGCCCGGCGAATCCGGAGTGCTGGAATTTTCGCGGGCAACTTCCGACTGGTTGAACTCCGCTCGCGATGAGCGGCTTCAGCGCCAGGCAGAGTGCTTCCTGGCCGCGTACCTCCGCCGTCATGGGTCTCCGGCACCAGCATAGCGGCGCGTGAAGCAGCCGCTGGGCCATGAAGTGACGCGTATCCTCGGACGTGGAAAGGATCGTCTGGTGAGCATCGAGAGTGAAAGAGAAGACCGGTTCGACGTATTTCTCAGCCCCAAGCCGGTTGCCGCGTCGGCTTCCGAGATGGTGCAGTTCGTTCTTCCGAACGATGCCAACCCGCTAGGCTCCCTGCTCGGCGGACGACTGATGCACTGGATCGATCTGGCGGGAGCGCTGGCGGCACACCGGCACTCACGCAGCTATGTCGTCACCGCGTCTATCGATCACCTGGATTTTCTTGTGCCCAGCCGTGTCGGCGACTTGGTGCTATTGCAGTCCTCGGTCAACCGGGTCTTTCGCTGCTCTCTGGAGGTCGGTGTAAAGGTCTGGGTAGAGCATTACTTGTCGAACGAGCGAAGTCACGTGAGTAGCGCTTACCTGACTTTTGTGGCCGTAGACCGCCATGGACGCAAACTCCAGGTGCCTCCCGTATTGCCTGAGACCGCGGACGAGAAGCGCCGCTATGAAGATGCGGGACGCCGGCGCGAAGTCCGGCAGGCGGAAAAGATGCGCAAACTGGAGCGCTTCCAGTCCTGAGCATTTCGCGGCATCGGGCCCATACCAGTTCTTCCAAAATGCATTTGTGCAACCAGTTCTAGTTCTAGTCGTGAAAATTTCGCTGTACTCCAAGGTGAACGTCACATGGACAGCGCTGAATTCATACATCGACTGCATTTCGCCTTCACTGTTACCTATCACTACCTTTTCCCGCAGCTCACCATGGGACTGGCGCCTCTCATCGTGGTATTGAAGTCCCTGGCCCTGTGGAAGAAAGACCAGCGCTACGACGATGCCGCGCGCTTCTGGGCAAAAATTTTCGGCATCTCCTTCGTCTTCGGCGTGGTGACTGGAATCCCCATGGAATTCCAATTCGGCACCAACTGGTCGCATTTTTCCAAATATGCCGGCGGCGTCATTGGACAAACCCTGGCCATGGAAGGCACCTTCGCCTTCTTTCTGGAGTCGGCTTTCCTCGGACTGTTTCTCTACGGCGAAAAGCGGCTCAGCAAGATTGCCCACTGGTGGTCGGCCGTCGCCGTGTTCGTAGGCTCGTGGCTGTCGGGCTACTTCATCGTCGCCACCGATGCCTGGATGCAGCACCCGGTAGCCTATGCGCGCACCGCCGACGGTGCCGTCACGCTCACCAGTTTCTGGGGTCTGGTGCTGAATCCGTGGGCGCTCTGGCAATACGCGCACAACATGACCGGCGCGGGCGTGACCGGCGCTTTTGTCATGATGGCCGTGGGCGCTTTCTACCTGCTCAGCAAGCAACACGTGGAGCAGGCAAAGGTTTTCTTGAAGGTTGGCGTGGCCTCCGCGCTGATCTTTGTCATCCCCTTGATCGGGCCCACGGGCGACGGCCAGGGACGCAACCTCGCGGAGCATCAGCCGGTCACGCTGGCCGCCATGGAAGCCTTGTTCGAGTCGCGTCAGGGCGCTCCGCTGGTCATCATCGGCCAACCCGACGTCGAGAAAAAGAAGATCGACAATCCGATTGTCGTCCCGCGCATTCTCAGCTACCTTGCCTACCGCGACTGGAGCGCCCGCATGAGCGGGCTCGACGCGTTTCCGCAGTCGGAGTGGCCGGATAATATCCCATTGCTCTACTTCAGCTATCACATCATGGTTGGCTTAGGGACAATCTTCATGGCCGTCGGCGTCATCGCAGCCTTGCTGCTCTGGCGCAAGCGGCTCTTCGAATCGCGCTGGATGCTCTGGATTCTGATGCTGAGCTTCCCGCTGCCCTTCATCGCCAACACGGCGGGCTGGATGACTGCCGAGATCGGACGCCAGCCCTATCTCGTCTACGGTTTGCTACGCACCGCCAATGGTTATTCCAAGTCGGTTTCGGCGGGCAATGGCTGGTTCACGCTGCTCGGCTTCCTGGGGATGTATACCCTCCTTTCCATTCTCTTCCTATTCCTGATGCGCCGCGAAATTGAGCACGGCCCAGGGGCCGTCGGCGCGACGCTACAAGCGGGGGTGAAATAACCATGCCCACACTCTGGTTCTGCATTATCTCCGTCATGCTGACCTGTTATGTCATCCTCGATGGCTTCGACATCGGCGCCGGCGCCATTCATCTGCTCGCCGCCCGCACCGATCACGAGCGCAAGCAGGTGATCCGCGCCATTGGCCCGGTGTGGGATGGGAATGAAGTCTGGCTGCTGGCCACCGGCGGCGTGCTCTACTTTGTCTTTCCGCAGCTTTACGCTTCCAGCTTCAGCGGCTTTTACCTGCCGCTGATGATGGTGCTTTGGCTGCTCATGCTGCGCGCTATCGGAATCGAGTTCCGGGCCCACATCGAGCAGGATGTCTGGAAGACGTTCTTCGACGGCATCTTCGCCCTGGCCAGTGTTCTGCTGGCTATCTTTTACGGAGCCGCACTGGGCAACGTGGTGCGCGGCGTCCCGCTTGGTCAGGATCATTACTTCTTTCTGCCGCTGTTCACCAATTGGCGAGTTGGGCCGCAGCCCGGCATTCTGGATTGGTATACCGTACTCTCGGGCGTGCTGGCGCTAGTGGCCTTGGCGAGCCACGGAGCCCACTATGTCGCCCTCAAGACCGAGTCTGAACTCAACCAGCGCGCGCGCCGGATCGCGGCCATGCTCTGGCCGGCGCAACTTACGCTCACCTTGTTCAGCCTGGTAGCCACCCTGTCGATTCGTCCCGAGCTATTGGCTAACTACCGGGCCGTGCCCGTCGGGTTCATCATCCCACTGGCGGTCTTCGGCAGTATCGTTGCCATGTTCATCTTCAGCCGCAAGGGAAACGATCTGGGCGCGTTTCTTGCCTCGTCGCTTTATCTGGCGTTCATGCTCGTCGGCGCCGTCTTCGCGCTTTACCCGGTAATCCTGCCGGCCGTGGACCCGCGCTACAACCTCACCATCCAAAACTCGGTTACAGCCGACTATGCGCTGGGGATAGGCCTGCGTTGGTTTAGCCTGGGAATCGTGCTGGCCCTCGCCTACTTCGTCTTCATCTACCGCATGTTCCGCGGCAAAGTGAAACTAGACGAGCGCGGTGAGCACGGCTACTGAAGCGAGTCGGAGAAAAATTGATGAGCCAAGAAAGCGAGCCTTCTGGGCCAGCACGAGAGAGCACGATGCAGCGAATCGTCGCGCAGGCGGGAGCTAAGGCAATTCAGACGCAGCAGCAAGACGCTGTCCAGCGGCTTCTCCAGATACAGAAGCAGGAATACGAAAATGCCTCGAAGTACACTCAGATCATTCTCGGACTTGGGTATGCGGGATTCTTGACGTTGTGGGCGGGAACTCGCGATCAAATGACCAAGTTCGAGGTCATAGCGACAGCTCTTTTGATGGGATTCTCCTTGCTTGTCTACATTGCCTTCG
>JBEKQP010000027.1:0-28348 GCA_049519595.1 Candidatus Korobacteraceae bacterium
AAAGAGATCATGATGGCAGAGATTTGGCGCTGGCTGTGGTGGACCATCGCTGGCATAGCTCTGCTGTCACTTGCCGGTGTCGCACTGGCTCTGCTCATGGCACGACGCATCTCTGGCTCAATTCAGGCGCTGATTGCCCCAGTTTTGGCCTTAGGACGCGGCGAATCGGTGGCGATTCGGCCCCTTGAACTTACCGAGTTCGCCGAAGCCGGCGAATCGTTGCTCAAGGCATCGCAGCTAATCCAGCAACGCGCGGCGGAGCACGAGCGTGCAGAAGCGGCTCGTCGTGTAGCCGAAGAATTGAAGCGGTTCAACACAGAGTTGGAGCGAAGCGAAGCTGAGGCACGTGCTCGCGCCACGGAACTGGTGGCTATCCTGGATGCCGTTCCGGCGGGTACGTTCATTGCTCACGACCCCGAATGCCAGCGGATAACGAGCAACCGTGTTGGGTATGAACTCCTTCGGTTGCCACCTGGGGTCAACGCTTCAAAGTCGGCACCGGAGGGTGAGCGCCCTTCGAACTACCGCCTCCTGAGAGATGGAAGTGAGCTTTCTCCCGAGGAGATGCCGATGCAATTAGCCGCGGCAGGACGCGAGATTCGGGACTACGGGTACACAATCGCATTTGACGATGGCAGCTCGCGGGAGATCTTCGGCAATGCGGTACCACTCTTTGACGAAAGAGGAAGACTCCGGGGAGCGGTGGGCGCATTCATCGATATTACGGATCGAATACGTACTGAAAGGCAATTTCAAGCCACGGCGGAAAGACTGAAAGCGATTCTGGAGCATGCTCCGGTGGGAATCGTGACGAATGATCGAGAATGCTATTTGATTGAACCGAACCCGGCGTACCAACGAATATGCGGGTACTCGGCGGAAGAGCTGACAGGCAAGAAGTTCACGGACCATACATACCCGGAGGACATGGCGAAGACTCTGCAATCGTATGCGGAGCTTGGAAGTAACAAGCTGCAATCCTACGAAATGGAAAAGCGCTACATCCGCAAAGACGGCAAGCTCATTTGGGTACGGGTCATCGCTTCCAGAATAAACGAAGAGACCAATATTGGAATCATCGAAGACATCACAGACCGCAAGCGCTCGGAGCAGTTGCTGCGCGAGAGTGAAGAACGCTTCCGCCAGGTGGTCGAGGGCGCGCCCGTAGGCATGTGTATCGAGAGCGACGGACTCTTTCGGTATCTCAATCCTGCTGCTGTTGCCATGTTCGGAGCAGGAAGCGCTGGCAACATCGTCGGTCAAGCCATTCTAGACAGAATCCACCCGGATAGCCTAGCCGCGGTGAGTGAACATATCAGATTACTGAAAGAAACCCGGAGGTCTATATTCTTGGCGGAGGAGCGGCACCTCCGGCTGGATGGAACGGTCTTCGATGCGGAACTCACCGCCATGCCATTCCTTTTCGAAGGGCGTGAGGGGACCGCCGTGTTTGTCCGCGATATCACCGAGCACAAAAGGCAAGAGGACAAGAGGCGTGCGCTTGAAGAGCAGCTTCGCCAATCTCAGAAGATGGAAGCCGTAGGCAAACTGGCCGGTGGCATTGCCCATGACTTCAACAATCTCCTTATGGTCATACAAAGCTACACGGAAATGTTGGAAAACAGCATTCCTGCCCACGACGCTCTCCGAACAAACACGCAACAGATCATGAAGGCTGCAAATCGGGCTGCAAGCCTTACGCGACAGATGTTGGCATTCAGCCGCAAGCAGATTCTTTCCCCCGTCGTGCTCGACCTGAATGCAGTGATCGATGAGACTGCGAATATGTTAAGACGGCTCATCGGTGAAGATATTGACTTCCGAGTAAGTGCGGCGGAGTCACTCTGGGCGATTGAGGTCGACGCGGATCAGATCGTCCAGGTTCTGATGAACCTTTGCGTAAATGCTCGAGATGCAATGTGTGAAGGTGGCACGCTTACCATTGCGACCGGGAACGCTACCGTGGAGGAAGGGAGTGTTGGCAAGCAGGGGTACGTATCACCTGGGGATTACGTTTGGCTTTCGGTCACCGACACCGGTACGGGCATTAGCAAGGACATACAGAAGCAAATCTTCGATCCCTTCTTTACGACCAAAGAGGTCGGCAAAGGGACAGGGCTTGGGCTTTCCACCGTTTACGGCATTGTGAAGCAAAGCGGCGGCGATGTGTGGGTCGATAGCGAACTCGGGCAGGGGACGTGTTTCAGAATATATCTCCCCAGGGTAAAGCGAGCGATTGATCCTGATACTTCGGCGAATACCGAAGCCCGGCCGCGAGGAGCGGAAACCATATTGATCGCCGAAGACGAAGAAGCCCTGAGGGAGGCGATATGTGACTATTTGTGTAGCTTGGGATACACGGTTCTTGCGGCCGGTTCAGGCGAAGAGGCACTTTCGGTAGCGGGTCAACATGATGGGCACATTGATCTGCTAATCACAGACGTTGTCATGCCGGGGATGAGCGGAAGAGAGTTATCGCAAATGTTGGCAAGCCTATGCCCTGATCTAAAGTCAATCTACATGTCCGGCTACACAGATGATGCGGTGCTGCGACGCGGTATTGAAAAGATGGATGCAACCCTCTTGCAGAAGCCATTCAGCTTGGGCACAATTGCACGCAAAGTGCGCGAAACGCTCGGACGGTCGGGAACAGTGCAATAACTAACGCCGAAGGTCACCGCTGTAACTGGCGGTAATCTGATGACCACTTTCGGCCAGCGCCGAAGTGGTAAAGGTGGCTTGGCCGCCGCCATTCTGCACGCCACCTGATACCTGGATTTAACGTACTTCCAAAGATGTCGCTGTCATAGCGAAGTTTATGGGACGCTGAATTTGTTTCTCATAAACTTATGCCATATCATGCTTGTCGGCGCCTCCAAGTACACTTCTCGAAAGGTAGCATGGGTTCAGTCGGGCGCAGCCTCCGACAAGTGAGCGATGCGGGCGTTCAAGGATGCGACGTCCCTAGTCCTAGGTTTGTATTTCATAAATTCATGCCCACGCATTTCCATGGTAAACACGACGCTTAGCCATAAACACCGGAGGACAAAATGAACAAAGAGTTATTTGAAAGAGGTCTGAAAAACCGCCGTGAAGTTCTTGGTACCAAGCATGTCGACAAGGCCATCGCAGCCGCAGACGATTTTTCACGTCCGCTCCAGGAACTTGTGACTGAGTATTGCTGGGGCGAAATATGGAGTCGCCCTGGGCTTGACCGACGTACGCGGAGCATCATTAACCTTGCTATGCTGACGGCGCTCAACCGTCCACACGAAGTGAAGTTGCATGTCCGCGGAGCGCTCAACAACGGCCTCAGCAAGGGGGACATAATGGAGGTATTCCTGCAGGCCATGATTTACTGTGGAGTCCCCGCAGCCGTCGATAGTTTCCGCATTGCCCAAGAAGTCTTTAGAGAAGAAGAGATGTGACTGTGGCCAGGATCGTCGCAGAAGCGTTGTTTGTAGACAGTCAGTTTGGATTGGCACCGGTGACCATCCTTGACGTCCTTAACGCTTCGAGTGGACGCAACATCAGCGCTTAGCGGCTTGGATTGCAGCCGAATTCGCCATCAGATGCTGCTCCACATGCAGTGCTGCTTCGACGGTATCTTCCCGAAAGTGCTCATGTTTGTCCGCCGGGCACCAGCAGTCGCTTGCCTCGCTTAATCCAGGTGTAGATCAGGTCCCGCTACACGGGCCTCTGAGTTCCCGTCCAGCGATGATCGCAGTCAATGCCGAACGCTCTTTCGCACAGTCCTAAAGTTCTTTCAATAGGAGAGCCCCATTGTTGCCTGTACGATACACCGCATCGCCGAATGAAAGTGCGACAGACACTCCATCGATCAATACGTGCTGCGGTTGTACTCTGCTCCAGGAGTGAGCACGATATTCCAGTATTCTCCGGAACCGCGAATGAAGCGACAGGCATGGGAAAGTTTAGGGGGAATTCTCACCGACTTTGGCGATTCGATCTTGCACCAGCGGTCGCCTAGCAGAACCTCTACCTCCAGCCCAGTCATATCCGGATTGTCTCCCTTGAAAATGAATAGGCTTTCATATTCGTGAGCGTGGGGCTCGATATGGGCCTCCGGATGGTCGAGGTTCTCCACCTTTCGCACGATAACGTAGATGTTCCCATCAGGGTTGTTGTTGTGGTCGGAAAACACGTACCTGGTTCCTGGTCCTTTTTTGTGCTTAAGCAGCTCATCAGCACTTCTGGATACGACGTTCAGAATCAATTCTTCCACGGGGCCTCCGTTGTTAACTCGCGAGCACCTCACAGCGGCGATGGGTAGCTTCACCGCGCCAAACCCTTGTCTCGCGTTGAAGCCAATTACACCTCGGCTATGAGTGCCATAACCCTATCATCGGCCAGTAGGTAAACATGAACAGCAACATCAGGGCAAACATCAACGCGGTGAGAGGAATCGAGAGCCTGATCATATCCCTGGTGGTAAAACCTCCGGCGCCGTAGGCGATCATGGCGGGCGCGGAGGTGACAGGAATCACCGCCGTACACTGCGCGACCAGGCACACGCCCATAATGATGCCAGTGATCGGCAAACTCGGATTGCCAAGCGCCGCCAGGAATCCGAGGATTGCCGGAGTGATCGCCGTCAAGCATGAGGTGATACTGGTAAAGCAGAAGCGAACCAGGAAGACCAGGACGAAGATCGCCAGCGCCAGCCACGTCAGCGGTAGATTACCCACGCCGGACTCGACGAAGACCGCCTTGGCAAACCACTTGGCGGCGCCGGTCGTGGTAAAGGTTTCAGCCATGGAAATCCCGGCGCCGAACAGCAGAATGGCTGTCCAATCGACCTGCTTGTAAAGCTTATTCCAGGTAGATACGCCGGTGTAAGGCATGATCAACATCAAAACCGACAGCACGGAAATGGCGGCCGGCTCCACTCGGTGTATCTTGTCGGTTGCCCACAGGAAGATGGTCACCGCCATAATGATGGAGACCCGCTTCTCGCTCGCCGACATGGGCCCCAGATCGTGGATGCACTTGTTCAAGTATTCGCGTCCGCCGGGAAGTTCCTGGAACTCGAACTTGAACATTCTTGTGACCAGAAAGTAGAGTCCGATTCCAAGCAAGACCGAGTACGGGAAGCAGTAGGCGAGCCATTCCATGTAGCTGACGGAACCCTGGCCTGCGGTCCTCAGGAAACCTACGACTACCGGGTTGGGTGCTGCCCCGGTAAGCACGCCGACACCGGTTACCGACGGCAATATGCCCGCCAGCAGCAACATGGCTTTTCCGATTCTGCTTTTGAGCGGCAAGCCAAACGAAGCATTAAGCCCGAGAACAATGGGGACCAGGGTCGCCGCGCGGGCAATCACGGAAGGAATCAGAAAAGTCAAAACGAAGGCCGTTATGATGATGCCGGCAATTATAGAGTTGGTCTTCGTTCCCACCATGCGGATGATCAGGTAAGCGATCCGCTTTTCCAGCCCCGTGCTGACGATGGCGGCGGCAATGAACAATCCGGCGGCCACAAACACCCAGCCACTGCTTACGAATCCGCTCATCGCTAGAGGTATGGCCTTAGCGCTCCCTAGCAAGGGACCGCTTACACCTTGAGCAGGGGCAAAACCAAGGAGGAGGATCGTCAACACAATCAGAGCAATGGCGCTGGCGCCGTAGGGAATGGCCTCCGTAATCCACATCAGCACAGTGAAGGCGATGATGCCGAGCATGCGCTTTCCAGCTACCGACAGGCCTGAAGGCGTCGGGGCCATCACTATCGCAGTCATTATCAGCAAGCTTACGATGATGATGATCGGCTTCTTATCGAACGATTCTTTGCTCGATGCCATGCTTGTCGCTGTCGCGTTTTGCATCGTAGACCCCCGGATACAGTTTGACCCAAATCAGCAGACGCCTTTGCCATCCCTAAAGCCGCTCAGCTCCAAACCGCGAAGCCAAGTCGAACGGCATCACCTGGAAATCTCGCAATCAATCGTCCCGGTCCGGCGGTGTTCCTCAGCCCCGCCCATTTTCGAATACACTTTTCGGGACAAATGCGTATCCCTCCAGCAGTCGCCGGGCTGTTCTGCCAACCCCAACTCGCTGGATCAGCTTCTCCGGGTCGCCGGGATTCGATGTAACCTTTACGTCCATCACTCCGTAAGGATGGCCGATCCTGAAGACGTCCGATTTTCTAGCCGTTTCGTCCAGCACATCCCACAACACGGTACCCTCGATTTTGCACGCGGCTCCGGTGCAAACGCCCCCGGTCACCATGTATGCCCGATGCATCTTCTGCATCGAAGCGAGGCGCGCTACGAAATCGATATCCTTGGCCAAGATGGTCTTACCGTCAGGAGTTTTGTAGTCGCGCTTCTTGGAGACGAAGCCGATCTTCGGAATCGCAGGGCTCTCCTTGGTCGCGACTTTTGCGTCACAAACAATCCCTATCTTTGCGGCTACAACGCTGCGGATCTCCTCGATCAACGCAAGGATCTCTGGCATACCTTCGACTTCCGTGGGCAGCTCCGTGCCTTGTAGCCCAAGTTCTTCCGCCTTGCAGAAGACAACCGGGTTCGCGGCATCGACCACGGAGACCGTATATTTGCCTTTCGGGCCAAGGTCAACCGTGTCTTTTGTATTTCCGGTCGGGAGCAGTTTTTTCGTAACCGATCCGGCAGGATCAGCGAACTCGAGCAGGATGCGAGCGCCTGTTCCGGGAACGCCGCGGATTTCATAGTCGCCCTCGGACAAACCTCTTCCATCCTTTACCGGAACAGTAGCGTAGATCATCTTGTCGGTGTTGGTGTTGTAAATGCTGACCGTGGTTGTCGGCTCGGCGGGCTTTACGAATCCTTCATCGACCGCATAGAGTCCGACGGCCGAGGATAGGTTTCCGCAGTTGCCGCGCCAATCGATAACCGAGTCGGTGACCGACACTTGGCCAAACGTGTAGTCGACATCGACGCCGGGGCGGGCCGATGGGCCGATGATAGCAACCTTGCTGGTTAGGGAATTTGCGCCGGCCAACCCATCGATCTGTCTCTGATCGGGGCTGCCGAAGATTCTCAAGATGACTGCATCGCGAAGTTTTCCGGCTGGGGGCACCTCGTGTTCCTTAAAGAAAATCCCTTTGCTGGTGCCACCGCGAACAATTGCGCAGGGCACACGCATCCATTCTCTATGTGCGGTCATACTCCTCCTTCTTATCCCGCTCAGTTGAATCCGCTCCGAGGATTCGAATTGGCTCACAATCATGCTGTCGTCCGGCCATTGTCTCGGACCATGAGCAACCGGCAGCGAAAACATGGTAGACGTTACTTGAGTTCTTGAATCGCCTTCTGCCCTTGAACGTTGATAACTCCGGCGTCCCTCAGATGATCAATTTGTACTTCAGAATAACCGAGCTCCCGCAGCAGCTCTTCGGAATGGCTGCCAAGCGATGGGACATCCAATCGCGCCCCGAAGCGGCGGCCATCCATTTCGAAAGGCAGGAGCGGCAGCTTCACCGTATGCCCATCCGGCAGAGACACATCCGTGAAGCCGCCGGATTCGAGCAAATGCCGATCATCGAAGAGATCCTGAGGCCGGGTGATCGGGGCGTACGGAAGACCGGTCTGTTCACACTTGTCCATCAGTTCATTTTTGGTCATGGTGGCAAGCCGCTCGCGGATCTTCGGCAGCAGACGCTCCCTGGCGCGCACACGTTGATTATTCGTTGCCAGTGTCTCGTCCGCCGCCAACTCGGGAACACCAAAAGCGTGGCAGAATATTCCCCATTGCGTGTCGGTCACCACGCCCACGAACACCTGTTCGCCATCTTTAGTGTCGAAAATGTCGTAGATTGCCCAGGCGGAAAGCCGGTTCGGCATCGGCGCAGCCGCCTTGCCGGTCACAGCATACTGCATCATGTGTTGCGCCACCAAGAACACGGAATTCTCGTAAAGCGCGGACTGCACAAACTGTCCTTTGCCAGTACGCTTTCGCTCATAGAGAGCCGAGAGAATCGCGATCGCGCCAAACATCCCGCCCATCACGTCATTGACCGATGCTCCGGCGCGCAAGGGTCGGCCTTCCGGGCCAGTCATATAAGCGAGACCGGTCATCATTTGCACGACCTCATCCAGCGCAGCACGATGCTCGTAAGGCCCAGGCAGAAATCCTTTCAGCGAACAATAAATGACATCAGGCTTGAGCTTCTTCACACTATCGTAGCCGAGGCCGAGCTTATCCATTGCTCCCGGACGAAAGTTTTCCGCAACGACATCGGCTGTCGCGAGAAGCTTCTTTACAATTTCCATTCCCTCGGCTGACTTGAGATCGACCACGAGGCTCTTTTTGTTGCGATTGTAGGTCGTCCAGAAGCCAGCGCCGGAACCGCTGAGCCGCCGCGTGTTGTCGCCCTGCGGAGCTGGTTCGACCTTGATCACCTCGGCGCCCAGGTCCGCCAGCACCATGCCGCAGGTCGGCCCCATGACCATGTGGACGAACTCGGCAACCCGAACGCCCGCAAGCGGTAGGGCATCGTTGGTCATACGCCCCCCTTGGCATACGCAAAGCCTTTGGGCAACCCGGCTGCGGCAACGTCACCGTATAGCGGCTCTCCCGGTAATCCCTTCGCCAGCAGCTCACGTGCGGCCAGCAACTTGTCCAGATCCACGCCGGTGTGCAATCCCATGGCTTCCAGAAGGAAGACGAGATCCTCCGTCACTATGTTGCCGGTTGCGCCGGGAGCGTAAGGACAGCCGCCAATCCCGCCCTGCGATGCGTCGAACGTGGTGACTCCGACGTCAAGTGCGGCCACGACATTCGCCAGACCTTGGCCTCGAGTGTTGTGGAAGTGGGCGCCGCCGGCCTTGCCGCCGAGCTCCGCCTGCAAACGCGAAAAAAGCCGTTTGACTTGGGCAGGATTGGCATAGCCGCAGGTATCTGACAAACCCACTTCGTCGACCCCACACTCGGCCATAATCACCGCTAGCCGCATGGTGTCGTCCTCTGGCACAACACCCTGGATCGTGCAACCGAACGCAGTGGCCATTCCCGCCTCGATCTGGACTCCTGCATACTGTTCGTTGCGAAGCGCCACGATCGCCTTGGCTTCGTCGATCATCTGGGCGTGAGTCTTGCGCACGTTTGCCAGCGAGTGAGCTTCGCTCACCGAAATCGGCAACGTGATCTTGTGAATACCGGCGGCAAAAGCAGCCTGAGCGCCGCGTAGATTGGGAACCAGTGCCGTCACATGCAGGCCGGGTATTTTCCGGGCATGGGCCACGACTGCGGCGGTATCAGCCAGTTGCGGCAGCAGCTTTGGCGGAACGAACGAGCCGACTTCTATTTCTCGCAAGCCGGCGGCAGCCAATGCTGATATCCAAGCGAACTTGTCATCGGTACACATTGTGCGCTTCACGCTTTGCAGGCCATCGCGAGGGCCTACTTCGCTCACGAGTACGTCGAGCGATTGCTGTCGAAGCTCCATGGGGTTCTCCTGATGACGTTCTATGTATTAGAACGTTATTCTGTATAGTGGTACAGTTTACGAACCAGCCAAAGATTGTGTCAACCGAATTCCGGCCGCTTGACCTTTGACCGGCGCGCTTCGTAGGATGTACTGCATGGTAGAACGCGATTCCGAAGGGCAAAACGGAGACTGGGGTTCGAACGGCAAGGTCGCCGCCCTGGGCCGCGCCTTTGCAATTCTCGGCGCCTTCAAGTCCGACGATCGGCACATCCTGTCACTGGCCGAGTTGGCACGGCGTACAGGGCTCTACAAGAGCACGATTCTACGCCTGCTCGCGTCGCTTGAGCATGCGGGGTTTATCCGGAGATTGCCGGACGCCACCTATTCGATAGGCCCCGAACCGTTGCGGCTGGCGCGAATCTATCAAGACTCTTTTCAGGTTAAGGACGTCATTTATCCGCTGCTGCAGAAATTATCGAAAGACAGCGGCGAGACAGCTTCGTATTACGTTCGGCAACACAATAGCCGCGTGGTCCTTTACCGGGTTGAACCGGCGTGCAACGTGCGTTTCTCACTGCGCGAAGGCGAACAATTCCCGCTCGACCTTGGCGCCTCCGGCAAGGTGTTGATCGCCTTCAGCCAGCCGCTGAAAAAGGGTTTCGCACAGGCTCGGGAGCGCCTGTGGGCGGTCTCGTACGGCGAACGTGATCCGGAAACCGCATCGGCTTCGGCGCCGGTTTTCGGCATGGGACAGGAGCTGAAAGGCGCACTCACCTTGTCTGGACCGCGCGGGCGCTTTACTCCGGAAAACTTGCGAACCGGGTGCACGTTGTTGCTGGCGGCTGCGGCGCGAGCAACCGGCGCGCTTGGAGGAGATCCTAAGGTGTTCTCTCACGCCCTGGAACAGTGTGTCTAAACCGCCCTTGTTTGGACGGGCAACGCTGCGCCGCCGCGGAGCGAAGCTGCTTGAGGGCGAAAGTGGCGCAGAGGAGCAGGTAGGAAATGAACAGTTGTGCGATGCGTATTCCAGCCGTGCCGACAAGCGTTGAGATCCACCGCGGGTACGAACCCGGACTGATTGGCCGGGTCGGTGAACTTCACGGGCGGTACTATGCGGAAGCGTGGGGTTCAGGGGCGCCCTTTGAGCTCTTGATTGCGCGTGAATTCTGCGATTTTATCGAGCACTATGACCAGGAAGCGGACCTCGTCCTGTCGGCCCACATTGGCGGCATGCTGGTGGGTTCGATCTCTATTCTCGGCCAGAATCCCGGACCAGATGGAGTGCAGCTTCGATTCTTTATCGTGGACCCGGCCTATCACGGACGCGGCGCGGGCAAGGCCCTCCTCTTCACCGCTCTCGAATGGTGCCGTGAGCGCCGCTTTCGCAAAATATTCCTCTGGACAGTCGATCATCTGCCGCAGTCGCGGGGCCTGTACGAGAAGGCTGGCTTCAGGGTCACCGAGCGGTGCCCTGACGACCGCTACACGGTCCATCGGGACAATCTCAAGATGGAACTCACGCTGGCGTAGCGATAGGTGGAATCGAGGCATCACTCGCCGTGTTCGGAAAGTAACCCAAAGAAAAGGAATTCATGTCATCACAATCTTCAGCTCTTCGCGTGAACTCAAAAACGAAACTTTGCTATGTTTGCGGTCCCGAGAATACCCGCGGGATGCAAGTCCCCTTTTTTGCGGATGGCCCTCATGGCAGCCGAGCCCTATATACAGCACGCGCCGAGCACAGCGGATGGCCGGGAATGTTACATGGCGGAGTTACTTTTACTCTGATGGATGAAGCTCTTGGCTGGGCAGTTCACTTCCAAGGGCTGCATGGGGTCACCGCTCGCGCTGACACACGTTTTCGGCAACCGGTCGCCATTGGAGCAAAATTGATTATTCGTGCATGGACACTGGAGCAGCGTCGTCAGTTGATGACCGCCCGTGCCGAGATTCGACTCGACAACCAAGACCAAACCTTGGTTGCGGAAGTAGACGCAACGATGTACTTGATTGACGGAGACAAAATAAACAACGATTAAATTGAGCCTTGCTGACCCCGGACGGTGCGGCTGTGGTGAACGCCTTTCCCGGAGAGTTGCGGCAGGTATTCTCGAACATTATCGTCAATGCAGCCGATGCGCTTGAGAAATCGGGTGACAAGCTCTGCATTCATGTTTTCGGGTCCCCCGATTGGGCGGATCTTACCCGTATTACGCATCACCATTTCGGATAACGGGTGCGGAATCCCAGTCGAGAAACGAGCGCAGATGTTTGAGCCGTTTTTCACCACGAAAGGCGACAGAGGCACCGGCATTGGGTTATGGGTATCACGCGGCATCGTATAAAAAAAATGGCGGCAGAATTCGGTTCAGAGCCTGGGTGAGGCAGGGACGTTCGGGCACGACCTTCTCAATCTTCCTTCCGGTAACGCAGCCGAACTAAGCGACCCCGATTCGCACCCCGACACATCAGACTGTTCTGGCGAGCGAAGTCGAGCCACCTTTTGTTCCTACTGCTAAAAAACAAAGGGTGGCTCCGCTCGGTGCCCGAACGGCATCTCGCTTCTCGAATGTAATGTCGAGTACGCAGCGTGGATGCTCCGGCCACCGGCGCTTGGCGCTCCCGGCCGAGCACACGCAACTGCGGCCCGTGCCGGGGACTCCGGCGCTCGGGTCGCCATAACATCCTCTTTGGAATTTGGGATACATCTGGGAACTCCTACAGCAAAACCAGACATACTGTTTTCAGCAAAGACACATCTACTGCCGCACTCCTTCAGGTGTAAATGTAATAGTTCGCTTGGTGTTCGATGAACCGATTGGCCCCATTGATTGGCCATTAAAAGTCACGTCAATTCCCGCCGGATTCCCCGCTACCACTACCAAACGGCGCCGGGCGTGAAAACTCCGCTCGTGTTTGTCCGCCGAATTGGGATCCATGGTTTCCTCCATTACCTGCTTCCCGTCCACGTAAATCGACACCCTGCAACGTTGTGTGGCTGTCAATACCAGGGAAATCCCGTACGCGTCCGCGAGGGCGCTCAGCAGTTTATCGTCGGCGCCCAACTTGCGAAGCCGCTCTTTGATCCTTGTGGTCGACTCAAAATTGACGCCGTATTGCTGCACGAGTTTCGCTATCGTTACCGGAGAAACGTCCTTGAGCAGTTTTTCGATTTCATTGATCGACAGCCGGCGGTCGATTATCTGTGGTTGCGGCTGCGGCCCTGGTTCCGGTTGTGGCTCCGGTTGTGGTTTGGCAACCGAGAAATTAGCAGCGTTGGTCCCCGGAGCACTTGGCGCGCCGCCAGCAACGTTGATACGCCGTATCGCTTGTTTGGAAGGCTCGTGACCTTGCTCGGCAGCTTTGTTGTACCAATACAAGGCCAGCGAAAGGTCCTGCGGCACTCCTCGACCATTCTCATACGCCCAGCCGAGACTGTCCTGGCCGAACTTATTTCCCTGATCTGCAGCCTTGCGGTACCAGCGCAGCGCTTCTGTGTCGTCCCGCGGCACACCCCGGCCGTTCCGGTACATCACGCCGAGGTTATACTGGCCCATCGAGCTACCCTGATCCGCAGCCTTGTGGAACCAGTGCACTGCTTCGGCATTGTTCTTCGCGACACCGCGGCCACTCAGGTACATCACGCCGAGATTGTTCTGGCCCGATGCATTGCCCTGCTCCGCGGCCTTGCGAAACCAGCGTGCCGCTTCGGCATAGTCCTTTTGTACACCCTCGCCATTTTGATATTTCATGCCGAGACTCGTCTGGGCGCTGCTGTCGCCCTGCTGGGCGCGTCTTTTAAGTTCGTCAATGTTCTGCGCTGCCGCTGATAACGAAAGAACAAAACAGACGACGGCGATCAAAAACCAAGTAACAATACGGACACGACCACCGGCGTTCATGGCACACACCTCCGCGGCAGACACTTCGAGCTTGCAACGTAGTCTGCCACAGGATGGCCGCGAAGGCCAGAGACTTACATTACCGGATAACGCAACCGCCATCCTCTAAACCCTTCTTGCTGGCGCGGGGATGCACTGCACTGAAGTTTCTTTACCCGGCAATTTGCGGCGTGCTAGCATCGGCAACGGGTTTCAGGCCGGCGCTTCGAGAGCGGGTTCCCGAGGTTTTTTTCGCTGGCAAGCAAGTTGCCAACTACGGCGCGTGGGTGAGCAGGGATGGATTTTACTGTCCAAGTGGCTGGTAAGACTGACGTCGGCTGCGTTCGCACCAATAACGAGGATAACTTCGGATACGACACCGAGCGCGGCATCTTTATTGTTTGCGACGGCATGGGCGGGGCGGCGGCCGGCGAAGTTGCCAGCCAACTGGGGGTCTCGGCCGTTCTTTCTTACTTTCGCGACGCGGCGACGGCGGGCGCGTATCCGGCATTCGAACGGTTCTCCGAGGATTGTTCGGAGCAAGCAAATGCCTTGGGAACCGCGATTCTCTTGGCAAACCGCATCGTTTACCGGACCGGCTTAGCCGATGTGCGGCAGACCGGGATGGGCACTACGATCGCGGCAGTTCTGATTGGACGCAAGACGGTTTCTATCGCGCATGTCGGCGATAGCCGCATTTATCTGATCCGCGACGCAACTCTGGAGCAACTGACGAACGACCACTCACTGGTGATGGAGAGGGTACGGCGCGGCTTGATGACCGCCGAGGAAGCCGCTGTCTCCGAGATGCAGAACGTTATCACGCGCGCGCTCGGCGCCGAGCAGGAGGTGCAGCCGGACATGGCCGATTTGGAAGTTGCGCCTGGCGACACCCTGCTGCTCTCAAGCGATGGTCTGGTGCGCCACGTTACCAACGATCAGATCCTCGAGATAGTTCGGAATGCGCCGTCGCTTCAGGCGGCATGTGACAGCTTGATCGAGGCGGCAAAGTCCGGCGGCGGAAGCGACAACATAACCTGTGTGCTGGTGCGGTTTCGCGCTCAGACCTGGTATCAAAAGCTGTTTGCGGAAACGGCACCGCCGCGAACGCACGAGCCGGAATAAGCTCAAATCTGTCGCTTCCAGAATAGATTCATAGTAGATGTATCTTCCAGCGTGACTAAGTGGGCAAAAGCAGCTTTACCTCCGAGGTAAGCAATGCTAGATTTGCGCCCAGCGGCCAGAGTTCCTGTTCGAGTGTGGCTAGCCTTTTCTATCGTTGTCTTCATCGGGCGTTTGCCTTAGTCGGGCCATATTCGCGGAGGTGGGCATGTCGGGTTGTCGATGGTGTGGCGCTTCGGTTTCCGACAATTTCTGCATCAAATGCCACGCGCTGAATCTTTCATTCACGCAGCCATGCCTGCTCGGCCTCTGCGCTCCGCACGAAGGCAAGCCATTTTGCATCCCCGCCGATGGTCTTCGGGTGGGACGCGCGCAAGATCAAAACCAGTTCGTCATAGAAGACCCAGAGCTCTCGCGACAGCATGCGGTTCTTTCCCTGGAGCCAAACGGTGCCGTACGACTGACAAACAAGGGGCAGAACGGTACTTTCGTAAACGGACAACGGGTTAACGAAAGAGTTCTGGAAGCCGGAGACGAAATCCGCTTCGGCATCCGCCGGGAAAACCATTTTGTATTTCAGCCGGACGGGATCTTTAATTATCGCCGTGATCCAACGTCTGGCCGCCTGGTTCCGATTCGGCCGGAAACGTCGGATAGCAGCCCGATTTCAGGCCAGGGAAATGAACGGTTCGGAGTGGGAGGAACCGCCCAATCGGGCACGATGTATGCATCGGCGGCCGCTGCCCGGCTTGCGGGCACGGTGGTCATGTCGGAGCACGGCGAAGAAGATACTACACATCGCCGATTGCAACTGGTTCTTGACCAGTACGCGGTGCGCGACATTCCACTTGAAGGTTCGCGCCTGGAATTCGGGCGCACCGAAGGTGCGGGCAAGTTACTGGTGGAGCATCCTTCAATTTCCTCGCGTCACGCCGAGATTGTCATCGACGAGAAGGGTGCACTTTTACGCGACCTGGGATCAAGTAACGGCACTTTCGTCAACGGCGAGCGGATTGTGGAAGTCCGGCTGAGTGAAGGCGACCTGATCCAATTCGCAGCCTGCGAGTCGCATGTCTTCCTTTACCGGGAGTCGCGACGCCGCGCCCTGACACTGAGGGACATCGAGCTGAATCAGCCAGTCGTCACTGTTGGCCGTGATCAAGCGAATACGATTCCACTCCCTCATCCTACGGTTTCGTCACGTCACGCCGAGGTGCGGAAAGTTGCAGGCGGATTTGAGCTCGCCGATCTCAACTCGACGAACGGCACCTTCGTCAATGGACGCCGCATCGCTAAGTATGTCCTCCAGCCGGGCGACCGCATCAGCTTCGGTGCGGTGCAGTTCGTGTTTGACGGTTCACAGATGGAGCAACAGGCGGATGGCACGCGCATCCGGCTGACCGCGCGCGGATTGCGCGTCGAGACCACGGATTTCAATACAGGCAAACCATTGCGGCTGTTGGACGACATATCGCTGGCGATTCAGCCCTGCGAGTTCGTCGGGCTGCTGGGACCATCCGGTGCCGGAAAATCGACGCTCATGGACGCTTTGAATGGTTCCAGGCCCGCAGGCCAGGGCAGTGTTCGGCTTAACTCAGCGGATTTATACAGCGAATTCGGCTCGTTACGCGCGCTGATTGGATATGTTCCGCAGGAAGACATTCTCCACCGGCAGCTTACGGTGCAGGAATGCCTTTACTACTCGGCGCGGTTGCGGCTGCCAGACGACTTCGGCGAGACCGAAATCCGGAAACGAGTCACCGAAATCATCAAGGTCCTCGACCTTAGCGAGCGCGCCGACATCAGCATCGCGCAACTCAGTGGCGGACAGCGCAAGCGCGTCAGCCTGGGTATCGAACTGTTGAGCAAGCCAGCGCTGCTTTTCCTTGATGAGCCGACCTCGGGACAAGATCCGCGGACGGAAATGGCGATGATGCAGCTCTTCCGTCAAATTGCCAATCGAGGATCGACGGTCATCATCAACACCCACCTGCTAGGATCATTTAGTCTGCTGGATAAAGTCGCGGTGCTGGTGCGCGGCAAACTTGCCTACTTCGGTGAAAGCCAGGAGATGCTGTCGTACTTCCAGGCACGGCGGCCTCATGAAATCTTCGACAAGCTGAAGGAGCAGGAGCCTGAGCGATGGGCGGCGCAGTACCGGCAGTCGGATGCGTTTCGGGAGTCGGTCGGCAGCGCACTTGAAAACGACGCAGCGGGCAAGAAGCGCCTCATCGTCAAGCAGAGCGAACCGCAGCGCCGCTCCGTCTGGCGCCAGCTTACCACGCTGTTGAGCCGACAGTTCGCGTTGAAGTTTAAAGAGAAGTCCACCCTGGCCGCGATCCTGCTGCCCCCCGTAATTGTTGCCGTCCTGATGGGCATCATGAAGCAGACAGTCAACGAACCCAAGGTGCTGTTCATGGTCGTGCTGGTCGCCCTCTGGTTCGGATGTTCCTCTTCTGTCCGCGAGATTGTCGATGAACTTCCGGTCTACAAACGAGAGCGGCAGCGAGACCTCAAGTTGAGCAGTTATGTTGGTTCAAAGCTCATCTACGTCGGTGCGGTGGCGGCGATGCAGTCCGTATTGTTCATAGCAGTGCTGGCAGGCATGGGCGCGGTCGAAAACCATTTGGCGGAATGCTTCGCGTTGATGTGGCTTTTGACATTAGTGGGCGGCCTCATGGGGCTCTTGATATCGTCCGTTTTTTCTACTGCCGAAAAGGCACTCTATGCCTTTCCATTAACTATGATCCCGCAGCTCTTGCTCGCCGGGCTCCTGATCCCGGTCAATACGATCCACTCGTTTTACGCAGTGGAGCAGCCAAATCAGAAAGTGGAGTTGCGAGAGCTGCCCGCGGCCTTGATTCCATCCGGCATGACTCCCGTACTGAAATACGGACTGTCGCCGTTAATGGTTTCTCGATGGGGGTTAGAGGGGATTGTGGATTTGTACATTCACGATGGCGAAAAGTATAGCTATCTGCTGCTAAACAATATCTACACGAGTTTGCACCCCGAGGACCTAATGAAGGCGCGTGCCGAGGCGGAGCGGAAGATTCGAGAAGCAGATCCCAGGCCGGCAAAGTTAGGGCCCAGCGTCTTTTGGAGATACTTCGGCATTGTGGCCGGGTATGGCGGGCTGTTGATCGCAGGAATCATCATCGCGTTAAGAAGGAAGGAGCACCATGCTGGTTGAAATCGAACTCGTCGGACAGACCAACAATTGGTCGTATAGAAAGGCTCGGATAATTATTGGCCGCGACTCGAAGTGCGACGTCAGCTTGAACGAATACCCCATGGTCTCCCGCGAGCACGCAATGTTGGAGCTGAGCGAGGATGGCAGGCTCACGTTCTCAGACCGGAGTGCAAATGGCACGTTCGTGAACGGGCAGCGCCTTGCGACTGGAATCGTTCACTCGGGAGACACGTTGCGGCTTGGAGCGGATGGGCCCGAGCTTCGCCTCCGTCTGACGCACGAGCCCGCCAAAGCATCGGCAACACCCGGTGGCGCCAAGACCGTGATCGGCGAGAAGGAGTCCGTGGCCACGGTTCTTACGGAAGGGCCTCAGTCCGGTGCAACCGTATTGCACCACGCCGAAAGTATTGCAGGCAAGACCGCGAGCGCGAGTGCGAGCGCTCCAGGTGCAGCGGGAGCCGCGACTGTTCGCGCCGCCTCCGGCGCCGCAGCGGAGACTCGCGTACACGTCGTCGGGGGAGAAACCGCGGAGTGGATCGCCGCCTCGCCGGCTACGGCCGACGTCAAACCTGTTCGCGTGGCTTTCAGGGAATCTCCGAAGCCGGAGATGCCCGGCAACAGCATGCCAAGTCCCGCAAGGGCTGCAGGGCTGGAGGTTGGAGATCAACAAGTGATGGACAAGAAATTGGGCAGCATTCGTAACCTGCTGGCCGCCAATCTGGCGGTCATGGTTATCCTTCTGCTTGCCGTGCTGTATCAGGGGCAGCAGATCAACAAGAACAGAGATGCGTTGACCGGAATGCACGAAGAGGCTCAGAACGCGGTCAAGACATTTACGCCTGCCCTCGACCAGCGCCTGAAAGTGATGGAACAACGCATGGATGGCTTCGACGGCAAAATGAAGCAGGCTGAAGATCGTTTCGTGGACCGCATGGACAAAGAACTGCCCTCGGTCATGGATAAGTACATCAACCGTAAATTTGAAGAGATAAAACGCCAAACCGGCAAATAGGCCACCTGGGCCACCTTTGGAGAGTACACATGGCTCGTACACGCTGGATACTCGCGTTTGTCTTCATACTCGGAGGATTGTTTTCCGCGGGCGCGGCGAACGTCGATGACCCTGGGCCGGGTGTTCGGGTAGGACTGGAAAGCCTTTCGCTGGTATCGGCCACCACCGAGAAGGTGCAGCTGAGCGCAATCATCAGTCTCGCTTCGACGCGACACGTCATGCTGAGAGAAGTTGCATTCGATCAACTGCGCATCAATGGTGTGCCTTTTTATGCCTCAGCGCTTTCCGGCAATTTGGTACTGGTGCCCAACGAAAAAGTCATACCGTCAAAGCCTCTGATGCTCACGGTCTACCTCCACGATTTGGACAATCTCAGGCCACTGCGTGCCCTCGTTGCGGACGGAAGGCTTTCCGTGACAGGTATGGCTTATGCCGATGTCATTTTGAACCCGGCTACGAAGCTAATGCTGTTCACCAACCGTGCCCGTATTCCAGTGAGAGTGCAGAATTCGTTGGAGCTGCAGATGCCCGCCGCAGCTATCGGCCGCAACGCGGCGCTGGTGCTGATCGATGGCGCACAGGCAGCCTTGGACAACGTGGGCAGCAGATGGCAGACTGCGACCAAGTTGTTTTCCCAATGGCGAAAACAATTGTGGGAGCAGTATGCTCCCGCTCTCGTGCTGGCGCATTCCACCTATCAGTTGCAGGATGCAGCGGGCAAGAGCTTTCCATTCGACGCCACTGCGATCGGGTTTCGTGTTGCGGGTAAGCAAGTGCTCCTGCCAAAATCTGTTCTGGAGCCTTGGAAGTTTGATCCCAGCATCGCGGCGAGCATGAAGCAGGATCCAAGCCTCAAGGTCGTCGCCTATGACTTAGCCATCTGGCCCGCAAATGCCCGCTTACGAAGCGACGATAATAAACTCCTTGCTGATCAGGCTTGGCGGCTCAGTTCCAATCAGTTGAGACTGCTGCCCTCGGCGAAGGGCTCCTCCGAGTCGATGCTACAGCCGCTAGAAGGCGGCAAAGTGGTGAAGGTCAGCGTACATCGCCGTCAAGGCCCGGCCGCGCTGGGATTGGTCGAGATTACCGTTCCAGCCGTGGCGGAGATGAAAGCCATGGTGGTGACGACCACGCCCGCAAGCGAATCCTCTTCGCTGGCGCTGTTTCGTTTTCCCGAGGGCGTGCAGGGTCGAGAAGCGCGCCCCGAACTGGTTGTGATTTCTGGGTCCTCCGCGGCGGGCAAGGTTCGCTTGGATGCGATGATCGATTCGGCGGGCTGGGGCTCGCCGGTTATTTCGGAAGCTGGCATTATTGGCGTCGTCACGCAGGAAGATTCCGTCGTGCCCATCGCGGAGGCTGCGAAGGTTCTCAAGTTCAAGCAGGCTAGCGCAGGACAATAATGTGAAAAACCTTTTGCGGACCCTCATTCTCGTGTTGCTGTGTCTTACGACTCATGCGGCTCTCGGCGCCGACGAACTATACGGTGCCACGGCGGTGAGCCCACAAGCCGTACGGCAAGGCACATTGGGAAGTTGTTACTTTCATGCGACCGTCGCCGCCCTTGCCGTTAGCCAACCGGGCCTGTTACGTGCCGCCATCCGTCAGGACGCAAGCGGCGGTCTCAGCGTGCGCTTTGCCGACGGCAAGATCGAGCAGGTTTATCCAGATGACGTGCAGTTCGCGCGTGACAGCAATTACGACCTCTCCGATGGCCTCTGGGTCGCGGTGCTGTTCCGAGGCTATGCCCAACGTACCCTGCGGGCGGCCTTGATCGAGGCCGTCTCCGAGAGCTCGTTATCACCATTCCTAAAGCTCAGCATGAGCGCGGTTGTCACGAATTCGGACATCCTTCTGCTGGCCTATGACCGGGCCATCCGGACGCAGATCGATCAGGCTGGAGACATTGATCGCATCCGCCTGAAGGCGCGGCTCAGGCAGGAGCTGAATAGTTTGCCGCTGGACGAAGGGTCCAAGGAGCGCGCACTCAGTCTTCTGGATTCCAGCGGTCTGTTTGAAGCGCTGGAAAACAAGATCAAAATCAACGGAGAGGTGTTCGGCGCTTACCGTGCTGTCGGCCAGGGGGGGCTACCTGAACGCGTTATGAAGTCCTTCGCCGGTGCGGCGCATTCGTATACCCTGCGCGACGGAGCAATCGCACTCGCGGCGATATCGAACGCACTGGAGAAACACCAGGCAGTCGTGGTTTGGACCGGCGACTCTCCCGCTCCGGTCATGGCAGCAAAATGGCGCTCTTTGTTCGGAACGCAACTCGACAACTGGTACGACGAGGAACATGCTTATACTGTCCTGAGCGTCAATCGCGCCGCCGGCACGATTAGACTGCGCAATCCCTGGGCACGCCACCCTGAGCCTGACGGCGAATTTACCTTGCGGCTGAATTCCTTCTCCGCCGCATTCGCCGGTTTTATCACTTCGGGCGGGGCACAAGGGCGCTAGCGCGGCGGAGGGTCATAGGTGGGAGATGTGGCGGGTCTTATGCTCAAAAATCGCATGTTGTTGCTGTGCGCGTTTTTGCTCTTAGTGGGCACTTGCCTCGCGGCTCAGACAAAGAGAGACGACAATAGACAGCCCTTTGATCTGGGGGAAATCAAAGACCTGCTCAAGGGAAGCGTGAGTCCCAAAAGGGTAGCTGCTTTGGTTGAGGGCGGTCGGCCCGAGCGGTTCGGCGTCAACTTTGAGTTGACGGAAGACGTCGAGAAGGAACTTCGGGAACTGGGTGCCGACGACGGGCTCTTGCTGGTCATTTCCACGAAACGTGTCCAACCCCCGGACACGACCGCGCAGGAGTGGGAGGCGGTGAGGTACGGCAACGACCAGAACCAGCTGGCCGCTTTTCTTCAACGTCACCCGAGTGGCCCATTCTCCGACGCCGCCCGCGCGCAAATCGAGCAAATTGTATGGGCGGGAGTTAACGGCTGCAATGATCGATCCAAGCTGCAGGCGTATCTCAATCAGCACAGTGGCGGACGCTATGCGCAGCCGGCCCGGGAACAGATTGAGCAGCTCGACTGGAATTCCGCCTTCAGCAGCCATGATCGTGCTCGAATCCAAGCCTATATCGATCAGTATCCTTATGGGCGCTTCAGGCAGCAGGCGCGTGGAGCACTGGAGCAGATTGATTGGGACGCGGTCAAAAACTCCAATGACGTGCAACGCTTACGGGCGTTCCTGATTGCCTATCCACAAGGGCGCTACGCAACATTAGCCAAGGCAACAATTAACACGCGCGTAAGTGCCCGGCCTGCAATGCCGGTGCAGGCTCGCCCGAAGTATTGCCCACTTCCCGATAAGCTTGAGTTTGACTACAACACTCCAGACCGTGAAAAGATCGGAATCTGGACGGGTGTATGGAATGTAAATCCATTTCGTCGATTCTGTGTTGTTATAACCTCCATTAACGGGAATGACGTTCGGGGAGGGTATAGCTGGGAGGATAAAGGCAAAGGGTATGAGGGTGGCTTTGCTGCATTTGCAGGCACAATGAAGCAATCGCAAGGAGGACGCGACCGGTCCGCACAGGTTATCAGCGCCAAAGCAAGAGGATTCGATATCACATTGCAGTTTCGAGCTAATGGAAACATCTGGACGACTTGGCAACGACCCGGTTACAGAATGATCGAAACCCGGGTAAGTAAGTTCAAATGATAGGTCCTACGCTCAAAAATCGCATGTTGTGGCTGTGCATGTTTCTGGCATTGCTTGTGCCCTGCCTCCTTCTTTTCGCGGCAGACCGCGCTTGTTACTATCGTCACTTTCTCTCAGTTTTAATTCCAGTTTTTGCGGGTTTCGAAGTATGCTCTATCGAGCATTTCATAACGATTTCGGTACGCGCCACGGCCGCCTATGAAGCATTGTCCGGTTTGCAACAACAGCTATCCCACTAATTTCCGTGTTTGCCCGCAGGACAATACGACATTGCGGGAGACCAACGAACTCGAGCCGGGGATGGTGATCCGCTCGAAGTACCAGATCCTTGAGCATCTGGGCGGCGGCGGGATGGCTGACGTTTACCGCGCCAAGCACCTGGCCTTTAATGAGATTTGTGCCATTAAGGTCGTAAAGGCGATGTACGCCAATGACGGGGCGTTCAACAATCGCTTCAAAAGCGAGGCGGTACTGACCCGCAAACTGCGCCATCCCAACGCCATCGCGGTGGAAGATTACGACACCACCGAAGACGGCCGGCCCTATATCGTGATGGAGTTCGTGAAAGGCCGCAACCTGCGAACCGTTATCGACCAGGAACGAGCGCTCTCGGTAAAGCGCACGCTCAGCATTTCTTTGCAGGTGGCGCGAGCGCTGGCGGCGGCTCACAAGATCGGCATTACGCATCGCGACATCAAGCCGGACAACATCCTGGTCACTCAAGATGAGCAGGGTAACGAAGTGGCCAAAGTTTTGGATTTCGGCATCGCCAAGGTCAAGGAAGGCGCCTTTACCGTGGCCGCCTACACGGCGACGCGCAAGGGAATGGTAGTCGGCACTCCGCAATACATGTCGCCGGAGCAGGCACGCGGCAAAGTGGGCGATGAAATCGACAGCCGGGCCGACGTTTATTCGCTGGGCGTGGTGATCTACGAAATGATCACCGGACGGCTTCCGTTCGAAAGCGATACCCCTATGGGGTATTGCCTCGAGCACCTCCATACCGTGCCGGTGCCGCCGCGCGAATTTGCCGTTACCCTGAATATCCCTGTTGGCCTCAGCAAATTGGTGATGAAGGCTCTGGAGAAGGACCGACAGAAGCGATTCTCGACAATGGACGAGATGATCGAGGCGCTACAGGACCCGGAGCGGTGGGTCGCCCTATCGCAATCGCTTGCGGCAACCGTTGTGGTCAGCGTCGATGAAATGACCCAAAGCGAACAGCCGCCCACCGCACTGCCTTTGCCGGCGATTGTCCAAACGCCTCCGGTTGTCCGCGCGCGCGTGAAGGTCACATCTTCCCCCTCGCCGTCGGTCGAATCAGGCGAGCAGCATCGCCAACAATCCGCCCCGCCCGCGGCCGTTGCCGCAGCCGCTCCGGCGCGGGCACGGGAGCAGTCGGCGGTAGCGTCAACTGGCTCCGCGAAACGAGACAAAAAAAAGTCTTACTCCAAGGTGATTACTCTTGTTTTTGTGCTCGTGCTCGCGGCAGTGGCTGGGGCCTATTTCTGGATGTCCAAGAACTCCCCGCCGGTGGTCAGCGATGCCAGCCTCGCGAACTCGGTGTCAGAGCAATTGCAGCACGCGCCGAACTTGAAGGCGTCCAAGATCAACGTGGCAGCGGCAAACGGAGTCGTTACCCTGACGGGAACCGTGGACATCGCTGCTAATCGCGATGAGGCTGCAAAGACCGCCGGAGCCGTTCAGGGCGTGAAGACAGTGGTGAACTCCCTGGTTCCCGAAACACTGCCGGCAGATTTTAAGGGATGGGACAAGCAGCAGCCTGCCCCCGCTTTCGCCGGACCAGGTACGACGGCTACGAGTGAGCCCGCCCAGCAGCCAGCACCCGTGACACCCGGTCCACAAGTTACAAGGGACGAAAAGCCTGCCCCTAAATCCCCAGCCTCCGCCGAAGCCAAGCGGCAGGCGCGAGAGCTGGTGTCAGTGGCGCAGGTACAGATGGCCAGAGCCGATTACGCCAGCGCTATCAGCAGTTATCAACAGGCGGTCCAATTGGACCCCTCGAATGCGGATGCCAACGCTGGGCTGAAAAAGGTTCGACAGGAAAAGACGAAGGTGGGTGTTCCGAAGGTAACGCCGGTTTCTGACAGCGCTGATAACAAGAAAAGAGCGCGGGAACTGGCGGTGGCGGGCCAACAGCAGATCGACGGCGGTGATTATGCGACGGCGGTCAGAACCTTCGAGCAAGCGGTCCGCTTAGATCCCTCCAATCCCACCGCTCGGGCGGGACTGAAGAAAGCGCAACAGGCGAAGAACACGGAAGACGAAATCTTGCAGCGGCGCAAGTAGAGCAGCTTCGAGCGAACCCTCTACCTGTTTAGGCGGCTTGGGCGGGCTCTTTCGCCGCGTGCGTCGCATCCATTTCGCTCAAACGCAAGACCAGGCACTTGGCTGCTCCGCCAGCCTTCAGAAATTCCGTCAACTGCACTTGCGCAACCAGGAAGCCGCACGCTTCCAACCGGCGGCACAACTCGTCGCTAATCTCGTTAAGTAGAATCAACCGACCCACATTGATCGCATTGCAAGCAAAGCGCAGTGCGTCCACTTCGCGGACAGGAATGCGTCGTTCTTTCGGATAACGCATCTCGATCTTTGTATTTGCCTCCGCATCAAATGCGGCGGGGAAGTACATAAGGTGCCCGTCCCGCAATGGGCAAAAGCAGGTATCAAGATGATAAAACCGCGGGTCAACGAGACGTAGCGAGACGACTTCGACTCCCCACAAATCCCGGAGGTGGCGGTGGCTGGAGTGCATTGTCCGCACTCCATGCCCCGCCCATAGCCGCGAGCCGTCTGCCTCAAACAGGGCATCGCCCTCACCCTCAAACGGAGTTGCCACAGGCATCTCGCAAACCCTGAACCCGCAATCGCCAAACCACTTGCGGAAATGCGACTCTTCGCCTTGCCGCTCCGGATGGAAGAACCTGGTCATGGCCACCATTCCGTTTTGTACCAACCCGGCATTCGCGGTGAAAACCATGTCCGGCAAACCGGGCTGCGGCTCCACAAGCATCACCCGCGCCACCTGCTTCAGCGCGTGGTGCAACTGCTCCCACTGCGCCGAGGCCTGCTTGCGTGAAGCGCGACGGACGTTACCCGCCATCCACGGGTTGATGACGTAGTTCACGTCGTACTGCGTGGGGGCACACATCAGGAAAGTGGGCTCCGAGAAGAAAGGTGCGCGTTGCAGGCAAGGATTTGACCGGTTCATATCGGTTCCTCGTCGGGGGGATGAGGTTCTCACACCAGAGCAGATGCTTGCAGGTTAGTTTGGGTGGCTAGTCAATCTCTGCCAGTATCGAGAAAGTGAAACCGCATGACGGTATGATGGCCGGAGATATTCCTTGTAAGTCTCTGAAAAGAAGATTCCTCCCGCGAACGAAGGGAGTAACCCATGGTACCTTCCGGGTAAATAGTACCTTAGTAAGTTGCCTTCGGGCAGTCATAAAGGCAATCTTCAAAGACTTATGGGTATGCGGAAAGAGATGCGGTTGCGGCTCGCTCTTCCGGTTTGCGTATCTGGTGAGAACGCAGACGGCCAGTCGTTCGAACAGAATTGTACGACGGTTGACCTGACGGGGAACGGGCTGCGTCTTGAGGGTCTCATGCAGATCCTTCGGCGCGGTAGCGTGATCAGTGTAAGGCACGGCGCTAGGAGTGCGTCTGCGCAGGTCATGTGGACCGAAAAGATGGGAAGCGAATCGCACGGCCACGTCGGTGTACAAGTAGTCGGCGGCTGGCATAATCTTTGGGGACGTGCAATTCCGTGCATTCCAGGAGACGCATTTTCCGAGTCCACGAGCCAATATGAGGCCGAGCCTGACTCGAAGCCTCGGTCCTCCGACGATTCCGGACTCGCCTTGTTTGCCGGAAGTGCGATCGATGCCGCACAGCAGAATGCAACGCAAGGGGAGGCGTGGTTTCTCGGTTTCCTGCCGAGCGCTGGCCTGCTGCATCGAGCGCCCCGGGAGCCTCGTCTCAAACTTCAGCTTCCAGTTCATGTGTACGGAATGAGCAAGGCTGGACACCCTTTCGTTGAGAACACAGTTACGGAGAATGTCAGCCGGAGTGGTGTCTGCCTGACGGGGTTGGCCTGTGAGGTCAGGAAATACGACATTTTGTTTTTGTCGCACCAGGATCGCAAAAGCCGTTTTCGCGTGATCTGGAGCAGGAATCACGCCAATCGACCAGAATTCGAGATCGGCTTGCGTGCTTTGGAGTTCGCGCAGAACGTCTGGGCAATTGATTTTTCCGGGGCCATGGACGAAGGTGGTCCGGTGGAGCGGCGGATCGCACAGCGCCACATTTGCAGTGGCGCGGCTTCTATTTGGCACCCGGGTGCCAAGTATTTCGTGCGCGGCACTGTGACTGACCTCAGTTTAACTGGGTGTTATGTCGCAATGGTGACTCCACTGGACGTCCACGACAGAGTGGTCCTAATGGTTAACATTAACGGAACTGAAGTTCGCACGGCAGCGGAGGTGCGGACCTCTCATCCTGGGATGGGAATGGGGTTGAAGTTCAGGGACTTGGTGGAAACAGACCGCTCTAGCTTGCGAGTTTTGATCTCCAGACTTGTCGATTCCGCATCATGCCAGACCGACGTTCAGGCTGAAGCGAGGGATAGAAAGGAAGTCAACGGAGTTCTTGGCGACAAATCCACCCCGCCTCAGACGGTAACGACACCCGACGGTGCCACTGCTCAACCGGCAAGATTAATACGTACGTAACCTAATTCAATTCGAGGGTTAGTTGCACCGCTCCAGTGCGACAGGCGGATAGGCTCGCTCAGGGAACACGCCCAAACACCCAACTAAGGCGGTCACGCCCCTGTGTCAGTGGGCCTGGTCCGTGGCCATGGCGACCTTTGCCATGGGGTGGGTCGCATCGAGTTCGAGGTTAAGTTCCAGGACGTTCACGCGTGGCTCACCGAGAAAACCGTATTGTCTTCCTTCAGTATGTCGTGCAACCAACTGCCGGACCGCATCTTCGCTCATGCCCCGCTCACGCGCCACACGCGGAACCTGAAACTCGGCGCCAGCGGGTGAGATATCCGGATCTAGGCCGGAGGCAGATGTGGTAAGCAGGTCGATGGGAACGGGCTTGCCGGGATTCTCAGCCTGCAACTTCGGTAGATCCTGTTTGAAGCGATCAACGAGCTTCTGGTTTGTCGGCCCAAGGTTGGAGCCGCCGGAGTTCGTCGCGTCATAGCCATTGCCTGCGGCTGAAGGCCGCGAATGGAAGTAACCCGGACCGCCAAACGGCTGTCCAATGATGCGCGAGCCTACGACCTGCCCGTTCCGCTGGATGAGTTGTCCATTGGCCTTGTCGGGGAAAATAACCTGGGCGAGCCCCGTCACCACGAGGGGATAGACCAATCCCAAAAGAATGGTCGTCGCGATCGTCATCAGTACGGCAATCAGAAGATTCTTTTTCATCGCATTCCTCTCCTATGCAAGGCCCATGCGCGTAATCATCAAGTCGATCAGTTTGATACCGATAAACGGGACGATGATGCCGCCGATGCCATAGATCCAGAGATTGCGGCGCAACAGAGCGGCCGCTCCCATCGGGCGGTATTTCACGCCGCGCAGAGCCAGCGGGATCAAGGCAACGATGATCAGGGCGTTGAAAATTACGGCCGATAGAATCGCCGACTGCGGTGTTTCCAGACGCATGATGTTTACCGCATTCAGCACCGGGAAGGTTCCCGCGAACATGGCGGGGATGATCGCGAAATACTTGGCGACGTCGTTGGCAATCGAGAATGTGGTCAACGAGCCGCGAGTCATCAGCAACTGCTTGCCGATCTCGACCACCTCGATCAGCTTGGTGGGATTCGAATCCAAATCCACCATGTTGCCGGCTTCTTTCGCCGCTTGCGTGCCGGTGTTCATGGCAACGCCTACATCGGCCTGCGCCAGCGCAGGAGCGTCGTTGGTGCCGTCGCCGGTCATGGCGACCAGCTTGCCCTCTGCCTGCTCGCGCTTGATGAGGTCCATCTTGTCCTTCGGCGTTGCCTG
>JBEKQP010000028.1:0-28348 GCA_049519595.1 Candidatus Korobacteraceae bacterium
GATTCCGACCGAAGGATAAATGGGCGTACCCGTCGAACTTCCGCTGACCGGGTGCGGCTTGCCCAAAGAGCGTGACCAGAGCACAGAGGGGCTCAGTCCATCAGCGTCAAAGGCGTATACGGTATTGTTTTCCGTTGCGACAAAAACCACGTTATGCTGCGTTCCATTGATCGTCAGGTTTGGCACGTAGAGCGGTTGCCCGTAGATTTGCCCGTCCACCGCGTAGGAGTACTTCAACCCGAACTGGTTCTGATTGACATTGGTTGGGTTCAGCAGGACTTCCGTCGTGTTTGCTCCGCTGCGGAGCTGATCGTTATGGGCGGTGAGAACCGGCGTGCTGCCGGCGACGACCGGAGCACTGACGGTGATGGTCGCGCTGGCCGATTGGGTTGTATCAGCAACGCTCGTCGCCGTAAGCGTTGCCGTTCCAGGCGTGTTGTTGGCTACAAACTGGCATGACAAGGCAGGGCTACTGCAAGTCGGAATACTGCCATCTGCCGAGGCCGACAAGGCCCAGGTGGAGGAGACGTTCGAGTTGAACGTGTACGAGGTTCCTTCAGTTATCGTCTGTGAGGGCGGGGTCACGGTCACGGTCGACGGAGGGGTGGACGACACAGTGATCGTTTCGTGAACGGAGATGGTTGTGTTGCTTTTGGTGTCATGTGCCTGCAGCGTCAGCGTGTGCGATCCTGCGGCGAGCGAGGTGACCGTGTAATCGAAGGTGCTCAGGTTTGTGGTGGAGGTGTGGTCCGAGATGACAGGGGCTCCATCGATCCAGAGCTTGGTATAGGTCGTCGCGGCATTGTAGGTGAAGTTCACATCGAACGGAACGGTTACGGTTGCTCCGTTTGCTGGCGTAATCACCGTGATCACCCCAGCAGCGAATGCGGATACAGGGACACAAGAAATCGACCCTAAAATCAACAGTCCCAAAACCAGTTGCCGTCTGCGGACGCTGCGAAACCCAAACATAGAGTCACCCTCGCGGGAGCTGCTTGCACTTAAGCAGCCACTTGGGACAAAGCTGTTGTCCAAAGTTGATGGTCCGAGTAGGCGTAAAGGTTTGGCGCGGAACTCGTCTCGTAGAAAGCTGGAAAGGAGAGCTGCTCACTGATGAATAAGAGTTCATACTTGGCGTACACAATTGCCAATTTCTGTTAGGTTCAGCGCACCTCTGGAGGTGAACTCCAAGATTTTCGACGCCGGCAAAGCTGGAAAAAGGTAATGCTTGGGCCGGATTCGCGGAAGCTCGTCCAGTAAGGTAGCCGGGCGTTTAGCCCTGAAGAAAAAGACTTCTACGTGAGTGGTGCCTCGGGGGCGGAACAGTCCGACGAGCGAAGTGAGATGCTGGAGGTGAACCGCAGGTGGCCAGATCTGGCGGGGAATTCACAACAAATTCAGAGTTCCTCGCTTCGCTTGTTGGCCGGGTGACTCTGACAGCCGTGTGCATTTCTTTCGAAGGTCAAGAATTTGACGTGGGTTCAGTTGATACCAGCATTGCAATCACATCTGCTGCGCTGTAAGCTGTGCCCCCGTTGGGCGGCAGAAAGCGCGTGATACCCACCAGGTCATCACCGGCGGTGACGAGGCCTTCTTCAAAATGCCCATCCTGACGAACCTGGGATTGGCCGATATTCGCCAGCAGGGAATTGCAGATACACTTTCTTCCCAGGATCTTTTCCGGCTTTCCGCCCTTGCGGGCATAGTTATTCTCCGGTTCCGCGGAACATCTGTAGCCGATGGTTCCGTCGTCCGTTGTGTAAGCCTCGCGCAGGTACCCGAGGTCGCAGAGCCGAACTCTTGCCAAATATTTCTGCGCATCCGAACCGGAACCCTCCAACTGCACAACTTTGAAGGGGAAGCCCGTTGGGGAGCACAGAGGATCGGTGAACACCCTCGCTTCGCCGGCGGCGATCTTTTGCAAAATCGCCTGCTTGTAGTCATCTCTCAACCCTGATTCGACACAGAAGGCAAACGCTGTGCCTACCTGCACTCCGGCAGCGCCGGCGGCCAGCGCTTCACGAACTTTTTCAGCAGCACCATACCCTCCGGCGAGCCAGAACGGGACACCCAGTGTGCAGATTGCTTCCAGATCCACCCTGTCGCGCTCTCCGTAGATCGCTTCGCCGCTTTCGCTGAGCTGGAGCTTTCCTCGTGGCGGCGCATTGTGGCCACCAGCGGTGGGACCCTCAATGACCAACCCGTCGACCTTCCCGTTGGCCTTTCTCAGCATAGTTACCGCAAGCGTATTTGAGGCGACGATGGCAAGAAACTTTGGGCGCAATAGCGGCGGAAGTTCGTGTTCCATAAACTCCCGCGGCACAAAAGTCATGGTTGTGTCGGTGATGTCTTGCGAGCCCGCGACCTGCAGGGTGTAGCCTGCAGGCTCAAAATTGACAAAATGATCGAGAATGCCTGGGATCTTGAGGGGAATGCCGGCCCCCATGAGTACATAATCGACGCTGGCGAGCATGGCGCCGAAAATGGAAGACAGATGCGGCAGTTGGATCTTTTCCAAATAATTGATGCCGACGGCATTGTCATGTCCTTCGCGTGCGAGAAAGACCTCGACGAAGTTGGCCACAATGCAAAGCTCGTCGTATTCACGCGAGGCGTTCTTGGTCGGCATTGGTACCGCTTTATACGGCACATCGGCGGATCTGCCGCCCGGAACGTAATACTTTCGCCAGATCTTTTCCGCCATCTCGGGCAAAGGGCAATGATCGAGGCCCCGCCGCATGTGGCCGCCTGGATCGCCGTCTTGCAGTCGTCTTGCGAGAATGTGGGCCAGAGCTGTTCCAGAAACAACTCCCAGCTGACCTCGTTCGGAGACGGCGCGTGCCAGTCGCCAGTTGGAAACGCCCGCGCCCATCCCGCCTTGGATGATTAATGGATGATTGCTCATTGAATACAAATAGATTAACCCACGAAGGAGTGAATACAAAAACTAAGATTACCCTAAGAAGCAGTCGAACTTGATGTCACAATTTCGTAATACTTCCGCGGGCAACATGGGCTCATCTTCGTTTCTGTAGCTACGAATCAAGATACGGTGCCGGCAAAAGCAGCTCGAAAATGCGCAAAGCTCGGCTCGGTCGCGGCGAGGTGCGCGATTGCGAAGTGTCTTACGCCGATCGATTATCGCAGGAGTTACGCTTAGACCGGATTCGCGGAAGGTGTGTCCGGTAAAGTAGCCGGGCTCTCAGCCCGGCGATGATCGTGCCGGATACACTGACTCGGAAATCTGCGCTACGCGGTCTCTTCTATCAATTCATCCTCGCAGACTTCCCGCGCCGAGCCTTGCGGATTAGGATCGTGTCGGCATACCGCAGCATTGCCGAAAGCTCTCAGGCACTCGGAGCAAACCGAGCGACCGCCCTTGTCATCATCCCAGCGATACATCACGCTCTCTGTCATCTGATTACTCCATGGAAGTTACGGGCCGGCCACTGACACCCCGGACAGTCGCCGCTGAGCGCGCAGTTTACACTTGTTGGTATCTGAAAAGCAATCGCTGCGGTCCGTATCTTTCCGCTTCGCTAGCCCTTGTCGCGTTCATCAGTTGATGGAGGATTTCGCACGCGACGCTGCCGAGAATGCTCGGCGCGCACAGGCAAAGGGCCGCAATTTCTTGCGGCCCTCAATTTACAAAGCTAGACCTTGATTATTGTGCAGGTTAGTTGAATTCGATTTGCACCTCGATTCTGATCAAGTGATGATCGCAAAACAGGTTGACGTTCACTTGCAAATCCGAGAGCTAACACTAACCAGAATGCCGGAGGTGTTTTAGGGCATGTCCCAGCGACTGTCAAATTCCTAGTCGCAAGACCTCGGCACATCTCTTATACACCTTTTCCAGTGTCCCGTTACGCTGAAAATCACATTACAGGTCGAATCTGGCGGTTCTAATTTGAAACCGCCGGAGGTGAACTTTATGAGTTGGCAAGCTGTTGAATCTATTGGACTTTATCAATTAACACGAATGTGCTCCCAAACGGGGGCGGCCCGTTTCGCTGCCGCCTTATTCGGCGGAATCCGGTTCGGCAAGTCACCCTGCTCTTAGCGCTTCTGCCTCGTTGTTGTATAGCTGGTCGAGTTCCTGGCTATAGCGCTGCTCGATGAATCGCCGCTTGAGTTTCATGGTGGGGGTGAGAGCCCCGCTCGCCATTGAGAACTCGTCGGGCACCACGATGAATTTCTTGATTTTTTCGAATCGCGCCAAGTCTTTGTTCACGGCAGCTATGATGCTTTCGTACAGGGCGAACACCTGCGATGTGGCAACCAACTCCTCGCGCGAGGCGAATGGCACGCGATTTAGTTTGGCCCAATCTTCCAGCGCCGGAAAACTCGGCACAATAATCGCCGACGGAAAGTTTCTCCGGTCGGCGACGATCGCGACCTCTTCTACCAACCAACTAGCCCTCAGCTTGCACTCAATCGGCTGCGGAGAAATAAACTTCCCGCCGGAGGTCTTACAGAGGTCCTTCTTGCGGTCCGTAATATAAAGAAATCCCGCGTCATCCACATAGCCCACATCCCCGGTATGAAACCACTCGCCCTCAAAGACGGCCGCTGTCTCTTCGGGCATGTTCCAGTAACCCTTGAATATCGAGGGCCCTTTCACCAGGATTTCACCGTCGGCGGCGACCTGTATCTCAATGTTCTTGACTACCGGCCCCACGCTACCAGCGCGGCAAGACTTGGGATTGTTTACGGAGATGATTGGCGAAGTCTCAGTTAACCCGTAGCCTTCATAAATCGGGATTCCAATGGCCGCATACCAGTCGAGCACTTCGCGGCTCAATGGCGCGCCGCCGGAAGCAAAAAGCTCGACGCGCCCGCCTAGAGCGGATCTTACCTTCGAGAAAAATAGTTTGTCGGCCAATCGCCATGGCAGCGCGGTGGGCTTATTGCCTGCCATCACTTCGTGCTTGTGCTCTCGGCCTATGCGCATCGCCCCGTCGTAAAGTCTACGCTTCACTCCACCATTGAACTTGCTTTGTACGCGGTTGCACATCTTCTCGTAGACGCGCGGAATCGCCACGAAAACGTGGGGTTTGACATCCCCGATCACGGACAATAGTTCGTCGTGGAACGGGCAATACGCGACGGTTACACCGTGCCACAACATCACGTAGTCGACATGCCTGGCGAACACATGCGATAGAGGCATGAAAGAGATGCTGACTTGTCCACACTCGAAAGGGTACAGATAGAGCGAGTGCAAAACGTTGGACGCAAGATTTCCATGCGTCAACATTGCGCCCTTTGGCGTACCCGTGGTGCCTGAAGTGTAGATGATGGTGGCAAGTTCATTGGGGCCGACGTCAAGCGCTTGCAAATCAATCGCGGCATCGCGCGTGTCAGGACCGCTCCGCATCAGGCGCTCCATGGGAACGATGCCGGACGCGTCTACGTCATCCATGACCACTATCTTCTCGATCGAGCAGCGGTCCTTGATCTCCATTACCTTGCGCAGTTGATCAGCACTAGACACGAAGATGGCTCGCGCTCCGGAATCTCGCAGCAGGTATAACGTTTGCTCCGTTGTGAGGGTGGCGTAAATGGGGACAGTCGTCGCACCCAGCAGCATTGTGGCAAAATCAGTCACCGCCCACTCAGGACGGTTTTCGCTGAGGATGGCCACGCGATCGCCTTCCCGGACACCCCAGCTTTGCAGCGCGCGTGCGACTCCCACCACGTCACGGTAGAGTTCGCGAGACGGGATCGAGACCCATGTATTCTTTCGCTTGATCATCAGAACGCGGTCAAAGTTTCGTTCGACCACGTGATAGAACAACTCGTTGAGAGTGCGAAGGGTCATGGCGTTCCCCGAGCGCAAATCGTGGGATATAAGCGTATTCGATTCTGAGATGCACTTGTGAGCACAAACGCCGAGTGACGTCCGGACAATATAGATTTTGTCCGGAAATGGGAAATGCGTCGCCGGGAGCGCATGCCCCAGCAGGTGATGCCGGTCACTGCAAGTTAACGTCGCGTGGAGTAAGTGCTGTGATCGGCAAGTGGGAAAAGGATTGTGTGCCTTGGCGGCCGTCGCGCGATGCCTGCGGGCAGGGAGCCTGATCGAGTAAAGAGAGCTACAATGGTTTGTGACTTGCGGATCAGTTTGCCTCTTATAAGTGCGGAAGGCCGCAGCCTTCCCGGAATCGAAGTCGCAGCCGATTGTGAGGCTTGCTAATGTCGAACCTGGCTTTCATCGAAGGACTCTTGAGCCGTTCTTCACCGGAGCAGGTGCACAGCTCCCTGGCAAGCCTGCTACCGCAAAATGCCACGACCGCCGAGAAGATCAGCGCGATTGAGGCCGCACTGCGGAGTCCTGCCGGCCGAATGCTGCGTGCTGAACTCGGTAAATTGATTGTCGAGAAGTTCGTGCCGGTGGAGGCGTTGGTTCCGCTGGAGTACGAAACCTGGCGTCCACCCGTCCGCGACGCGATGTTGTATGTGGTTTCGCACTTGTCCGACACACGGCTTGCCCCCAAGCTCTTGGAGCAAATCGAACTTCCGCCGAATACTCCGCCCGAGACCCGATTACTGCGGCTCATTGCAAAAGTTCCCGGCCTCCAGAAGCTAGGCCAGGTGATTGCGCGAAATCGTTATCTGCGTCCTTCCTTGCGGGTGGCCCTTTCTCAACTGGAGAACGGGATTCGCGACGTGAGCGCAGAAGAAATGTGCGCCATCATTCGACGGGAATTGGGCGCCAGAATTGAATCCTTTGCTGTTGACATTGAACCCTCCATACTGTCGGAGGCGAGTGTCAGTGCGGTTTTGCGCTTCACCTGGAACGACCCCAAGACTGGTGAGCGGCGGCGGGGAGTCTTCAAGGCGCTGAAGTCTTACATCCCGGCGTGCTTTGCCGAAGATATGGAGTTGTTGCAAGGGCTGGCCGACTTTTTTGGATTGAAACATCGCGAGTACGGTCTTGAAAAGGACGTGCTCACCGACACGTTCACCAAGGTTCGTCGACTGCTGCAACACGAAGTTCATTTTGTTGGCGAACAGAAGACGCTGGTCGAGGCAGCTGCCCTTTACGGTTCCTTGCCAAGAGTGCGGGTGCCGCAGATTTATCAGGCGCTGTGTACCTCCAAGGTCACGGCGATGAGTGAGGAGCATGGCGAGAAAGTGACCGAGGCGGTTGCTCGGATGCCCGCACGACGCCGTGGACAGGTGGCTCAGCAACTGATCGAAACCTTGATTGCCGTTCCGCTCTTCGCACCGCAGGAAAACGCGCTGTTCCACGCCGATCCTCATGCAGGCAATCTGTTTTATGACAATCAGACTGGAGAATTGATTATTCTCGATTGGGCCCTGACGGAACGTTTGAGCCGCGAGCAACGACGGCATCTGGCGCTTCTCGTTCTCATGGTTGGGTTACGCGATCCGATAGGCGCTTGCGGTGAGATTCAAGCTCTGAGCCAGGGCGGCGCAGTGCGGCGCCATTCAAAACAGGCGAAGATCATCCGCGAGACCGTCGCCGACTTCTTCGAATCGCTGCCATTGAAGTGGGTGCCCGGCGCCGTGGATGCCATGGGGTTGTTGCAGCGAACCGCCGCCAAAGGCATTCGCTTCGCCTCATCCTTGATTATGCTATCGAAGGTGCTCTTTACGCTGGACGGGGTCGTTGCCGACATCCGGGGATCTGGTGTATCTATGGCCTACGCCGTTGCCCGCCATGGCCTGCAAAGCTGGTTGACGATCGGCTCGAAAGCAGGTCTGCCACTTACCTTAAGGGATCTGATGAAGGTGCAGTGTAGCGCCATGTTATACGGCGGCCGCCTGTCCATCAAGCTGGAGCAGACGGTGTTAGACAAGCTGCTGCCTCGTGTTTCAGCTCACTGAAAAACGAAGTTCAACCGCACTTGGCGCGACTGAGCACGTGAAGCACATTCCGATGACTGTGGTCTTCCTGGGTGTGACGGGTCCGCGAAGAAACCCGGGCTAGACGAGTGGCTATGGTCGCGTAAACAGTGGCGTTAAACACCAGTCCAATGTGCGTTCCGGCAACCTCGACATCCACGTCAGGATTGCCCGTCCTGCAAGACCGCCAATCGACAATTCCGTCATCTCGCGTGTAGATTGCGGTCTCCAGTACGGTTGGGGGCATCTCGCAGCGCAGATGATTCAGGAAATTGCAGGTGCAGCGGTACGTGTAGCAGTGGGGCAGTACCTCGGAACCGTGCTCTTCCAGAATGCGATTGCGAACAACCTCCGCCGCACGGCTGACCATAGCGTGATACGTGTCTCCGCGGGACGGCGATGCAAGTGTAACTATGGACGCGACGTCGTCCGGCCGTTGAGACGCTAAAGAGCGGGCCATAATACCGCCAAGACTGTGGCCGATGATATCAACCTTCCGGCCCGTCTCAGCGACAGCCTTGTCGATGATCGCATTCAATCGATTTTGAATCAGCAGGTTCGGACACTCTGCATTGAAGGTGATGCCAGACAGGTATGGCCGATACCCAATACGCTCAAGCCACGAGTGAAGTTGCAGTAAATAGCGGTCTGACCCGAGAAACCCCGGGATCACAACAACGGCAGAGCCTTTGCCGTGCGGTATCCCCAACCCGTAGCAAACGGGAGAGGCGTGGAGTAGCATGAGGTCAACAGCACACAGCGCCTCATTCCAGATTGGGATTTCAGCCTTCGTTTGCTTTTCCAGACAGGTTTCTCTCGGAGCCATCGTAACTTTGCAGATACTTCTACGCCAAGTCCAGTGATCAGAAACAAGCACGTTAATAACGCATTAACATAGATGGCCGTAAGACGTATTACGTTGCTTTGCCAGGTGAACTGCCTTCGAACCGGATTGAGCCGGAAGGGCACTTCTATACCATGGCGGAGCCATCCAGCGCCGCAACGTTTATGGAACCGGCCAGACTAAAGTGCATCCGCAGCTTCGAAAGAGCAAAAAAATCATGCCGCCGGGTAAAACCGACGGCACGATCCACAGGCCCATCATTGTGCTTCATCAAGCAGCAGACAAGGCCTCACTGAGCTAAGTTCACCGCCCGAATTAAGCGCCTGCCGCTTGCGCAGCGGCTGCACGGCGGCGCCTTGCCGGCCGCTTTGCAGCGCGCTCCGCTTTAGGGGCGGTTTTAGCGCCGTTGCTCGGCTTCATGATTGAATCGAGCACGGCCTTCTCGGCCTCTACAAAACTCTTCACGCTGTCCCCGGTAATCGTCGGCAGGGGGCTCATCTGAAACATACTCGCCATCTCCGCCAGACGGCCAGCTACCTGCAAATTAACGTTGACCTGCTGCCCGGCGAGATCCAACAGATTTTTCTGAGCGTCAATAAACGAACTTGCCGCTTCGCGCGCAATGCTTGAGATCTCGGCCTTCTTCTTGTTCTCGTTGCCCTTTGGCTTTGCTCCGTTCTCCACAATGATGTCCAGGAGTTTCTTCTGTGCACCGACGAAGTTCTCCATCGCATCGCGGGTGGCATCGAGCAGACATGCGGCATCCGGCATTTCGCCGGCTTGGGTTTTCTGCAGCCGCGCCTGGACATGTTTGCTGGTAATTGTCAGCAGCTCCTGCTGCATCTCGACCAAGGTGTCAATTCCCCGGCGCAGACGGTTCGCCACCGAGGCGGCAGAGCCGTAGCCCCCGACGCGGTCCACCATGGCGCCCATTACAATTCCATTTTCCTGTTCCACCAGATTCAACAAGACTCTCTGCGCTTCGGTAAGACTTGCAGTTCCCTCAACGGCGAGCTCGGTCAGCATCGCGAAGGGGGAATTCTCGGAGCCGGACATTCCTTCGCGCAGGCTATCGATCGCGCCGCTGGTCTTACGCGTTGCAAAATCGGCGAGGATTCGCTGAGTGGCCAGGAAGCTATCGATGCCCTGCTGCGTCCAGCCCAGCAGCAAGGAAGCAAAAGATGATAACCGGTTTTCGGGTTCGGCTGATTTCTTCGCATTTCGTGGCATAACATCCCTCCATGTTGCGTTGCAACAATCGAGAATAAAGTAGTATATTTACTTCCGGATGTCAATAGTCGGGGGCAAAAATGTTGCGGGGCAACAGTAACGAAGATTCTACCCAGCCAGCGAAGATAATTTTCAAGAAATACGGCAAAAACAGAAGGTTATACGATACTTCGACCAGCCGGTATGTCAATTTGGACGAAGTGGCTACTTTGATCCGAAACGGGAAAGAGGTCCAGGTCATTGACGCCCAAACCGGCGAAGATATAACCCGCGTGTGTTTAATGCAGATCGTCGTGGAAGATGCCAAAGACAAGCCAACGGGGCTCCCGCTGGAGCTGCTTCGCCAACTGATCGTCGCCTCGGATCACGTCGGGCGAGAGTTCATTATGTGGTATTTGAATTCGGCGTTCGATGCCTATCACAAAGTGCAGAATACGTTTGAAAGCGGGTTAAGCGAGGTGCAGTCCGCGGCCGGTTCTCCGCTGCAACTGGTGAAGACTTTTATCCAGAGCACCATGTCGGCAAAACAAGCTGAAGGAAGCGAATTGCAGGAACTCCGCAAGCGCGTGGCCGAGCTGGAGAAGAAGCCCAAAAGCTCGAATCGGAAGCGACAGCGTGGCAAAGCCACGAAGCCACCGGCTGAGTAAAGCAATTCACAATCGATGTAACTTTAAGATCGCCGCTGGTGTCGCGCGCCTGCTCTGTCTCCTCCACTCGCTCGGCGCTTCGGGCGCCATGACACCAACCTGGTAACCGGACTAGACTCCCACCCTTACCGAATTCACCTTTTCGCCTGCTGTCGGCGTGGATTCTGACGGAGAGTCAATCGGCTCCGGCGCTGCCGCGACTTTGGGAGCGGATGGCACTTTTGCGGGAACACGCGCGCGATGTGGCTTGGTCCGCTCGCGGTTCGGTCGTGCCCGACGGACGCCGACCGCCTTCAGCATTTCCGCAAAACTCGTGCTCAGCAGTTTGTCCAAAACCCTGAGATCGGGAATCGCATGCGCATCGCCGGTAAATCCGAAGAATGCGGTGCCATCATAAGTCAGTACGGCGCAGTTCATTCCCATCTCACCGCCGATCGGCACATACGGATGACAGGAGAGCAGCCGATGACCGAGGAAGTAAAGAGGAACCTGGGGGCCGGGCACGTTGGTACAGATGAGATTGCATAGGCTGAGAGGCAGTTGACTTATCAGCGGCCCTACGAGAGCCTGCAAAGCGTTCGGAACTGCTCCGACAAAGCTCCCGAGCAATCCGACCAGTTCGGCCAAATGTGCATTCCGGGCACGGGCCACTGCTGCCCGCACTGCATCGATCAGTTGACGGGGAGCAACAATATCCAACGGGATGTCGACTGGAAGAAACGTAATCCGATTTCCCAGGTCGGTTGCTTGCACGTTGCCTCGGAGATTCACTGGAACAATGATCCGCACTCGCTGCCCCTTAAGCTGAACACCGTGCAATTCCGCATAGCGTCGTACGGTCGAAGTCACGACCGCGAGTACGACGTCGTTAACCGTCGCGCCGCAGGCTTGCTTGACAGCTTTTATTTCGGCGAGCGGAATTGAGAACCAGTTGAACTTCTGCGGTCCGCGGCAGACGGTGTTGAATGGCAGGCGGTTCGGAGTCGCAGCGAGTTCCGGCAGCACACGCTGCAATTCGTCGATCAGCGGAATGCGTGCCTCAGGGCCGGCGGCAGGCTCGGAAATCGCTTCTGCTGCTCCGGGCTGTTTTTCCACCCCCCCAATCACTTGCTTGGCAAGAGTCAGAAACTCTGATTCGGCGGCAAGAATTCGTTGCACGGCGGTCATCGACGAGCTGATCAAGTCGTTCAGCAGCGACTTCTCGCCGGGCCGCGGCGGCGGTGCGTGAAAATGCTCCTTATCCTTGGGCATTCGCGGCGGGGTGGGACTCGGATCCAAGAGAGCGTTTAGCAGTCCCACTCCCGCAATTCCGTCGGCCAGGCAATGGTGCATCCTGATCACCGCGCCTGTTCGATTTCCTTTCAGCCCGTGCACCAGAGTAAAGTCCCACAACGGCCGCTTCCGATTCAAAGTTGTGCTCAGTATCTGGCCAGCTACGTTTTTAAACTCGATCTCCGTTCCTCGCTTCAGCACGACCTCACGAACGTGGTTGCGCAGGTCGAACTCGGGATCGTATTCCCAGCACGGAAGGTCGATATTGTACAAAGGCGTGGCTACACGTTGCAGGTAGCGGGGGATGAAGGGAAGCTTGGATTCGATGAACTCCATGCAACGGTCAAGCGAGATTACGCCGTCAAACACGTTGACTGACGCCACGTTCACCGGTTGACCTTCGCGTTCGAAATACAGAAAGAGCGCGTCTCCGGGGGAGAGTGAATTTGGGTTGCGAATATCTGCCATAAAGTTGCCTTCCGTCCAGGGGCCGTTACGCCCCATTTTTCATGGGCGGTACCCAGTCGCCGTAACGCCGCCGCGGCCAAAAAATCTTGCTGGCCAATACAAACGGTTGCCAGTTTCCCGCCTTTTCTCTCGCCGTAGCGGCCCAGCCGGTCGCTCCGGTCGTTCTCATCTCAGCTGAGGAACGAAAAGCGCGGTGCCAGCTTCACCAGCTTCAGCACTTTATAAACATCGACGCTGACTCCGCGCAGCACGACCTTAATGGCCTTATCGTCAGCCACACCGGCTAACTTCTCAATCGCTCTGAGTGCACTCGGATCGATCCGGCGCACGGAAGAAAAATCCAAAGCCAATTCATGCTCGACACTGCCCAGGTTCTCACAAGCCTGATGCAAGGTAGGGACCAAGTCCTCCGCATCAATTTTGAGCCAGACGGCGTTCGTTGTCATACACACATCCTTCCGTGACCCTATTATTACTGAGACACACTGGCCACTTTTGCCAGGCCGCGGCCCCGATAAGCACTCCAAAGCAGCTCGACCATTTCATCCATCATCGGCAGGCGAGGGTTCGTCCGCCCGGAAGGATCCTCAAAGGCGCTCTTGACCAAGTCAGGCAGTGCCTGCTCAAATTCTTCCTTCGAGATCCCCAGCTCGGCAATCGAACATGGAATCGCCACTTGGTCGAGCAACTGTTCTGTTGCTGCCACGAGGTTTTTCACCTTCTCCTCGACCGTTTGACCGCCCAGGCCAAGCATGTCGGCTATGGCTGCATATTTCTTGTCTGCAGTATATCCGCGCTGATTCGGGGACGGCATGAACTTCGTCGGCACCGACGCATTATACGCAATGACATGTGGCAGCATGAGAGCATTGGCCCGACCGTGTGGGACGCCGAAGCGCGCGCCGAAGGCATGTGCCAGGGCGTGATTGATGCCTACCGACACGTTGGCAAATGCAATCGCCGCAATGCAGGCGGCGTTGTGCATCATGCTGCGCGCCTCTTCATTCCCGGGCTGCTCGTAAGCAATGGGGAGGTATTTGAACACCAGTTGAATCGCCTGCATGGCGTTCGGGTCCGAGTAAGGCGAAGCGTAAAGCGAAACGGCTGCTTCCAACGCGTGGGTCAAACAGTCGACGCCGGTATCGGCCGTAAGGCCCTTTGGCATTGACATCACGAACTGCGGATCGATGATCGCCACATCCGGGGTCAGCGAGTAATCGGCGAGCGTCACCTTCCGTCCGCGCTCTTTATCGGTGAGGACAGCGAACGGCGTCACTTCGCTCCCGGTTCCGCTGGTGGTCGAGATGGCAATCAGCCGCGTCGGATTGATTTTTTCGGTTGGGAACTGGACTACGCGCTTGCGGATATCGAGGAACGGAGCGGCCAACTCGTCCAGGTCGGCCTGCGGCGATTCGTACTTGAGCTTCATGATCTTCGCCGCGTCGAGCACGGCCCCGCCACCCAACGCAATGATTTGGTCCGCTTTGTAAAGTTTGAGCGCCTCCACGCCTTGCATGACGACCTTGACCTCAGGCTCCGCATCTGGAATGACCTCGACATGGACGCGTGTCTGCGGTGGAAGGTAACGCCGGACAATATCGACGTGGCCGATTTGCTCCAAAAGCGAACTGGTAACGATCACGGTCGAGCGCGAGGCGAACTGGCGCAGGTTTTCCACGGCGTTCCAATTGAAGTAAATGTGATTGGGGATGCGGAGCCACATATGCGCTGGTGTCCTCCGAGACACGCGTTTGATATTCAAATAGTGATATACATTTACGTTATCAGTCGTGCTGTTGCCGCCACCGGTGCCGCATCCGAATGAGAAGGTGGGCACCATGTCGTTGTAAATGCCGCCGAGGGCTCCGACGGAACCCGGTGAATTCACAATGATGCGTCCCGCGTTCATCATCTCGCCGAATTTCTGGATGATCTCATCGTTGCTTGAGAAAATGACTGCCGTGTGTCCAAGTCCACCGGCGTGGTTCACGTCCACGCACACTTTGAGCGCTTCATCGACAGACTTGGCCCGATAGACTGCGAGCACCGGGAACAGTTTCTCGACCGACAGGGGATGTTCGCGACCTACACCTTGAATTGGCGCAATCAGGAGTTTGGTGTTTGGCTTCACGGAAAGACCGATCATGCGGGCGATGTCGGTGGCTTTCTGGCCGACAGCCATGGGCTGCATGAATCCGGTTGCCGGGTCGATCACCGTACGCCCCAGCAGCTTCGTCTCTTTCTCATTGCAGATGTGCGCGCCCAGCTCCGCGAAGTTCTTCAGCACGCGATCATAAATCTCATCGTCGATTACCAGCGTCTGCTCTGAGGCGCAAATCGTTCCGTTGTCGAATGTTTTGGAGGTGATGATGTCCACCACGGCCATGTCCAGATCGGCCGTTTTCTCCAAATAGACGGGTGTATTGCCCGGTCCCACGCCCAGGGCCGGCTTGCCGGAGCTATAGGCGGCCTTCACCGCGCTCGGCCCACCGGTGGCATCAATCAGGCCGACATCCTTGTGATGCATAAGGTAGGCGTTGTCCTCCAGGGTGTGCGATTCCAGGCAAGAAAAAACACCCTCGGGCGCGCCATGTTTCACCGCAGCCTCATACATGATCCGTACGGCCTCGTGGCAACAGTGCCAGGCGTTTGGGTGAGGGCTGAAAATAACGGCGTTCCGGGTTTTAATGGCCATGACGCATTTGAAGAGAACCGTCGAGGTGGGATTTGTAATTGGTGTAAGCGAGAAGATGACCCCGATCGGTTCAGCCACCTCCACCAAATTGCGCTCCGGAAATTCGCGAATGGTGCCAACGGTACGTTTATCCTTGACGTAGTTATAGACGAACTCAGTGGCCACCATGTTCTTAAGGGTCTTGTCTTCCAGAACCCCGAGCCTGGTTTCCTTGACCGCCAAGCTGGCCAGGTATTGAGCGTGCTCGAGTCCGGCCAGGACCATCGGTTTGACAATGCGATCGACATCCTCTTGCGAATATTGCGTAAAGACCGCGGCGGCAATTCTGGCCTGACTGACTAGTCCCTCCAGATAAGCAATCCGTTCTTCGCTGGGGCTTGAAAGGTTTTCCGTCATAACTTTTGTATTCCTCCAACTTCGCCACAACCGGCATGCGAGAATTTCGACTCAGCTCACGCACGAAAATTTCAAGTCGGTTTACCGGAGCGCGGACCGCTTACGCGGCGTCCTGAAAATCTCGGACATATTCCAGTAGCACAATAGCATATTGAAAATCCAGCATTTATTTGCTGAAGGCACGCTCAGGTGGAGCGGTATTTCTGATCGTCGCCAAATTTTGATCACCCGTCAAGATACGTCAAGCTATGCCAAGACATGGCAATGCCTGCAGCCAGACCCATGCACTAGGTGAATTTGGGGTACAGACCTGCTACTTGTTATTTTGTGTCCAGTGGTATGGTATTTATCAGTTGTTGCGGTGTGGGCCGTATTTTTTTGTCAAGCTGGATTCTGTCAGGGCAAACAATAGATAGCTAGATGCCTTCCAAACCTTGAAGTTATGGTACGACCACCGAGGGAGGCCGGGCTCTATTCTCGCGGGTATCTTGGCAATAGAGAGAACGCTTCGCTGTCGGCGTTCCGGATAAGGAAACCATGAAGCCGCCGGACAGACAACTTGATTTTGACTTTATCGTTATCGGCTCCGGGTTCGGAGGCAGTGTCGCGGCGCACCGGCTGACGGAAAAGGGCTATCGAGTTGCAGTTATCGAAATGGGCCGACGCTGGACACCTGAGAACCTGCCTTCCACCAACTGGCTGATTCATCGCTGGTTTTGGCGACCGAATTTGGCCCTGCGCGGTTTCTTTAACATGCGGTTTTTCAGGCATGTCACCATACTCCACGGCTGTGCGGTAGGCGGCGGATCGATCACCTATGCTGCGACCTTGCTTCGGCCTCCGGAAAAAGTATGGGGAATGGGTTCCTGGGCCGGGCTGGCCGGCTGGAAAGAAGAAATGCCGCGGCACTTTGCAGCCGCCTCCCGGATGCTCGGTGTTGTCGAGAACAACATTCTCGGGCCTGCCGATCATTTGCTGAAAAAAATGGCCGACGTGGTTGGAGCAGGAGATACCTTTTACCGTACAAGCGTTGCTATTTTCCAGCCCGGCGAAACCGAGCCGGGCGGCAAAACCGTTCATGATCCATTTTTCGGCGGAGAGGGGCCGGACCGGACCACCTGCATCGGCTGCGGCGGATGCATGATGGGCTGCCGTCACGGTGCGAAAAACACTCTGGACCTTAACTATCTGTATCTCGCGGAAAAGCACGGTGCCCAGGTTTTCCCGGAGACAAAAGTTGTGGATGTTAAACCGCTGAATGGCAGTGACGACGGCAGTGAAGGATATGAAGTGCATACCGTGAAGTCCACTGTGTGGCTGGATCGACACCCAGGGCGGTTCACCTGTCGTGCGGTTGTTTTTGCTGCATCTTCGCTCGGCACCATGGAACTTCTTTTTCACCTGAAAGACCGAGGTTCGTTGCCGGCCATCAGTACCCAGCTTGGCAAGCGGGTTCGTACCAATTCTGAATCGTTGATAGGGGTGCGCGTGCCAGGTTCCCCGGAGGATTTGTCCAAGGGCATCGCCATCGGTTCCGGAGTCTACATCGACGAGCATACCCACATCGAAGCGGTTCGCTATCCCAGCGGCTCGGATACGATGAGCTTGTTGACCACGATTATGACAGGCGGTCGTCCAGGCACGAGCCGGATAACACTGTGGCTCAGGAATCTCGCCATCTCCTTGCTGCGCCACCCGTGGAAAACTTTGCGGATTCTCCAGCCCTGGAGCTGGGCTAGAGAAACTGTAATTCTGCTTTGCATGCAGGCGCTCGAAGGCCACATCAACATGTGCTGGAAGCGATGTTGGTTTTGGCCGTTTCGAAAATTCTTAGTGAGCCGCGGAGAGCGAGTTCCCACCTACATTCCCAAAGCAAACGAATTCGCTGAGAAGTTTGCTCGTCTCAGCGGAGGAACTGCGGTGAGCATGCTTCCGGAGATCCTGTTTGATGTTCCCGGAACGGCGCACTGCCTCGGAGGCTGCGTAATCGCCGCTTCCGAGGAAGAGGGCGTGGTCGACTTTCGCCACCGCGTTTTCGGCTACAAGAATATGTACATCTGCGACGGATCAGTCGTGGCAACGAATCTCGGGGTTAATCCCAGTTTGACGATTGCCGCACTCGCTGAGCGGGCTATGAACTTCATCCCACCGGCATCGCAGGCGGCTTGGAACGACATGGCAGAAGAAACAACAAGCGCAAGACAGTGACGAATTCCAACAGTCTTTCGAAGCAGGCAGCATTCAGTTGGACTGGACTATCTGGGGCAATGTGAGCTATTGTCCATATTTTTTGGAGGAAGGCTTGAGCCATGGAAAAAATTGCTGAGGTCGAGGAAGCGAAGGCCCTGATGACAGAGGGTATTAGTTGGTCCGTCATGAGGTGGCTGAAAGAGAAAAAGAGAGTGCGGAGGGCGGCCGACAAAGCGAACAACGCTCTCTGGGCAATGCAAAAGGCGTTGAAGGACTCCTGGAGCGGTGATCTCAGATCGGCCTATGAAGACTTGGCCGCGCGAGGCGACAGTGGTGGACGCGTACGCCGTCCGGCCATTGATTCCGAAATCACGCCGTTTGTGAAGAGCGTGAAAGAAGCCGACGACGAAGCGTACCAAGCCCACTTGGACGCCGAGGAAACCTTCGACCGGGCAGAGAAGAGGTTGAGCACCAGTCTGGCCCGAGAGGGAGCCCGAAAAGCGCTCCTCTCCTGGGAACTATACGAAAAGGCCATCATTAAGGCTGAGGCGTGTCTCTCCTTGAGCAAAGTTTCTTCGAAATAAGCGGCATGCAATTGAGGACGTGCTGCCCAGGGCTGCAGTGCTGAAGTGTGGTGGCCCGGGCCTGCTGCAATCGACCGGCTTGCGAATCAAAGGGTCGGCATTGGTTTCAATCCACGAATATGTTGATCGATCACCTCACCGAGACGCCGCAGCGCTTTGATACTTTGGGGTGCCTGGTGTCCGAATATCTGAAAATCGTGATTCATGTCGGGCCAGGATTCCAGAACTACGTTAGCCCCCTGACTCTTCGCGCGAGAGGCGAATGCCGCGATACTGTCGTAAAGAATCTCTGCACAACCGGCTTGAATGTAAACGGGAGGAAGATCGTGCAAGTCAGCATACGCCGGCGACACATATGGGTCTCGGCGTTGGGTGGGCTGACAGAACCAATCAGCCCATTTGAACAACATTCTTCGCTCAATCCAGTCATATGCTTCGTTCTTGACGAGACTCGTACATCGTCCTTCGGATTCAATCGGTGCTTCAAAATCGGTTGGCGGGGAAAACGCAAACACCAGCTTCGGCAGGGGAAGTTTCAAGTCGCGTGCCGCTACGAGTAATGCGAGTGCCAGATTGCCCCCGGCCGAGTCGCCCCCAACCGCCAGCTCATTAGGATTGGTACCGCTATCGAGTAACCACCGATACGCGCCGAGCGCATCCTCAAGTTGCGCAGGGAAACGGTATTCCGGTGATAAGCGATAGTCGAGAGCGAACGTTCTGGACTGTGTCGCCAGCGTAGTCAACGCGATTAGATTGGCGTGGCCCTTGGGGTAGAATGAGTACCCGCCACCGTGAAAATAAAGCACGGTCACGCTTGGCTTTGCCGTTTTTGGCACGAACCAACTTCCTCTGATCGTCTGATTGGATAGAGGCGTGATGCTCACATTCGACAGTGCCGGGGAGCTGAGGACAACCGAATCCAAGTAGCGCCGCGATTCCTCCACGCTGGGCATCGCGAAGGCAGTTGCCAAATTTGCTCTCAGAATCTCAGTGCCGGTTTCTATCGCCCAATTCCATCCTGGCAGCTGCGCTCCCTTCAGGGTTCGGCGCACACAGGCATTTGTTACGGACCTGCACACCAGCGACGCAGCCAGCACTCCGTACTGCGCCGGGCCATTGAACTTTACCTTTAGCATAAGGAATCATAACCCCTCGCGCCTTATGCATGAGATCAGCCGCGCAACCCTTCCGCGAATCCGGCTCAGCGACTCATCAGCAGCTTTAGCATCCACTTGGCAAGGCGGCCGTAGGGCGGGCGTAGCAGGACTGTGCTGTTGATCCGGCTTTGCACGAATACACCCTTGCGGTGTGAGAAGGTCTGGAAGCCGAATTCGCCATGATATGCACCGATGCCGGACGCGCCGACTCCTCCGAACGGGAGATCGTTGACCAGGATGTGCATCAGTGTGTTGTTGACCGAAACGTCCCCGGCGACGGTCTTGCGCAGGATCTCATCGCGGCCAGCGCGGCCGGTGCCAAAATAGTAGAGCGCAAGGGGTCGCGGGCGGCGGTTGACGTAATCGATCGCGTCCTCCATCCGGCGGTAGGTCTTGATCGCCAGGACTGGGCCGAAGATCTCTTCACGCATCAGAGCCAGTTCATCGTCAGGGTCGACGACGAGCGTCGGCGGCAACTTGCGCTCTCCGGCTACGAACAACTCCTCAGCTGGGTTGAGTTCAATGACCCGGGCACCCATGCGCTTTGCCTCATCGAGATACTGCATAATCCGCCGGTAATGGCGCTCGTTGACGATGGAGGTGTAATCGGGATTGACCTTCAGGCTTGGATAAAACTTCTTTACCGCCTGGGCGGCAAGCTCGATGAACTCTTCACAAAGCCTCTCTGGCACCAGCACGTAGTCCGGCGCGATACAGGTCTGGCCTGCGCTCAGTAGCTTGCCGTAGATGATGGAATCGACCGCAGCTGGTAGCCGGGCGTCCTCCCCCACAATGCACGGAGACTTTCCTCCCAGCTCGAGCGTCACCGGCGTTAGATTGGCGGCTGCCGCCTGCATCACCAAGCGGCCAACCGCAGTCGATCCCGTGTAGAGCAGATGATCGAATGGCAGCCGCGAGAACGCCGCTCCCACCGTCGCATCTCCCAAAACCGTTGCAACCTTTTCGGGAGGAAACAGCCGCGCGAGAAACTCAGCCAGAAATTCCGCGGTACGCGGAGTAAGTTCCGATGGCTTCAGCATCACGCGGTTGCCTGCGGCGAGCGCTGACATCAGGGGTATGAGTGCGAGCTGAAATGGATAATTCCATGGGCTGATGATTCCGACGACGCCGACCGGCTGGCAAAGAATCCGGGCATGGCCCCAGCTCAGTTCAACACCCACGGGGACCCGTGATGGCTTCATCCAGTGCGACAAGTGCTTAGTCGAATGGCGGATGGCTGCAAGCACAGGCCACACGTCCGCAATTAATGTCTCGTGCCGCGAGCGGTTGCCAAAGTCTTCGGAGATCAGTGTGGCGATCCGATTGGCATTGCTCTTGATCGATTGCCGGAGTCTGCGTAGATCGTCGAGTCGTTCGTCGAGAGGCGGGGCTCCCGCCGCGAGAAAGGCTTCGCGCTGTTGCGTCAACATCTGCGCAAGGTTCTCTGGGCCGCATCCTGATGATCGAGCTTCCGCTAAGTTGATAGCTCCCATCGTTTCTCCTCGCACACAATTTTAGTTAGACATCGCGCAGCGCCGCTTGAGCTGCCCATCTCCGCTATTTTCTTTGGCAAAACGACGGCTTCCGAACAATCTCCATCTCGCACAAACTCGTTACATTCGAGCGCTCCGGACGAAACGAACACCCGCACACACAACATAAATCGGCCGGTGGTAGACGCTGCCAATCGCGCGAAGCCCCTGCCCCCTCGCCGTTTTTGGAACGTAGCGGTCAAGCGCGGCGAAGATAGATTGCTAGTAATCGTGAAGTACTAGGAGTCTATGGTGAGTAAGAAAAAACACTTAGTATTCCCATTATGGGAATTTTGGCAAAATAGGCCGTTTTCGCTATATCCGCAAAGAAGGATTCCTCATAGGCACCTCTAAGCACATAACTACGTGATGCTGGTCACAGATAAAGCCTTTCGTTACAGTTAAACGATACACCTGAGGTTCTAAGGTAATGTCCGGTATCGAACAGATTACAGTGGAGTTCCCGATCGGACGACCTCCTGACCCGATGAACCTCTGTTGTGCTTGATACGCCTAGCACACAACAAAAGACAGCGAAGACATTTGAAGGAGAGGACGATGCCGGATGAGCACCGAAAGCATACCGCGGAGCCGTTTGTGGTGAGCAATCCAGCCAAGTCCAAAGACGAATCGCAGGAGCGCATGCAGACTGAAACGCTATGTCAAAAGCTGGATCAAGCAGTAGAACTGCTTGCCGAGATCGGTGAGCACGTGGCGAAGGCGGCACCCAAGCACAAGCGCACATTCGACGATGCCAAGGCGGCAATCAGCGACTTAAGTCTGCTCTTACGCCAGACGCCTGGCGGGGCCGCTGGAGTGCACAGAATCATGGCGCCGATGCCGGGTGTCATCATGCGGTGCGACAAGAAGGTTGGGGATGAGGTGAAGAAGGGCGATCTCCTGCTGATCTTGGACGCCATGAAGATGGAGAATTTAATCACGGCTCCCGTCGCCGGCAAGGTCGTGTCCCTCCCGTACGAGGAAGGCAAGAAAGTGGCGAAGGGCGCGGTGCTTGCGGTTATCAGCTAAGTGGTGAACTCGAGTCACAAGAAAGAAAAAAAACTATCTCAGGATTGAGAGGTACCCACATGGCAGTCGCTGTTAGCAAGGTAAAGTTGGGCGCCGTAGCCGAAAAGCTTGAGGAATTGTACGAGAGAAGCCACCAGATTAAGCAGATGGGTGGAGCATCAGCAGTGGCCGCGCAACACGAGCGCGGCAAGCTTAGCGCCCGAGAGAGGCTTGACCTGCTGTTCGACCCGGGTACGTTCCGGGAAACAGATATGTTCATGAAACATCGTGGAACGATGTTTGGCATCGACAAGGTGGACATCGCCGCCGACGGTGTCATTACCGGTTTCGGCAAAATCGACCGGCGACCTGTAGCGGCGTTTGCTCAGGATTTCACTGCGCGCGCCGGAAGCCTCGGCGAGATGCATGCCAAGAAGATTTGCAAAGTCATGGATATGGCGCTCAAAGCAGGAATCCCCTTTATCAGCATGAACGACTCAGGGGGAGCACGGATTCAGGAAGGGGTGGATTCGCTTTCCGGCTTTGGGGATATTTTTTATCGCAATTCTGTTTCTTCCGGAATCATCCCGCAGATATCGGCAATCATGGGACCGTGTGCTGGCGGCGCCGTGTATTCACCAGCGATGGCCGACTGGGTTTTCATGGTTAAGAACACAAGCTACATGTTTATCACCGGACCGGACGTCATCAGGGCCGTAACCGGAGAGGAGGTCAGTCAGGAAGAGTTGGGCGGAGCCATGACCCACAACAGCAAGAGCGGGGTCGCTCATTTTGCCGCCGAGGATGACCGCGATTGCATTGAGCAGATCCGGAAGCTACTGTCCTTTCTGCCCAGCAATAGCCGGGAGCCCGCCCCACGGATTGAAACTCGGGACAGCCCGGATCGCCTCGATCCGGAGTTGGACGTGATTATGCCCGACAATCCCAAGACGACCTACGACGTCCAGCGAATCATCCGGACGATCGTGGATCGCGGCGATTTCTTCGAGGTGCAAGCCCACTTTGCGCAAAACATGGTCGTGGGGTTCGGAAGGCTAAACGGCCAGTCGATTGGCATCATCGCCAATCAACCGATGTATCTCGCCGGCTGTCTTGATGTGAATGCCTCGGATAAGGCAACCAGGTTTATCCGATTCTGTGACTGCTTCAACATTCCGCTGCTGACGATTGCCGACGTGCCGGGGTACCTGCCCGGTACCGACCAGGAGTGGAACGGGGTTATTCGTCACGGCGCGAAGCTGCTGTGGTGTTATTCCGAAGCGACCGTGCCCAAGATGACGTTGATCACCCGCAAGAATTACGGCGGCGCATATATCGCCATGTGTTCCCGCCACCTCGGGGCAGACATGACGCTGGCTTGGCCTACGGCAGAGATTGCAGTGATGGGCGCAGAGGGTGCGGCCAACGTTATCTTCCGCCGCGATATTCAGGAGGCCGCCGATCCCGATGCCAAACGGCAGGAAATAATCGAAAACTACCGCGGAGCGTTTTACAACCCGTACGTCGCTGCGAACCGCGGCTACATCGATGCGGTAATCATGCCAAGAGAAACGCGCATGCGTCTCATCGAGATCCTGGAGACGCTTAGCAACAAGCGCGAAACGCGACCTCACAGAAAACATGGAAACATTCCACTGTGAGCTCGATTGAAAATGCGGCCTTCGGCAGATTGATCAGCGGGGGCCAACTGAAACAACTGGAGAGGGTAGGGACAAAGTGACAACTCGGGAATGGATTGAATCCAACATTATCGATTACGGCCGCAACCTGGTTTGTTCCGGTTTGGAGGGCGCATTCTCCGCGCGCGATAAGACTCTTGAGGGTGCGCCGGTCAGGTCGGTTCTGGTTAATTCGGTCCGTAGCTCGTGTATGCCTGCGGTGATCGGGGCTTACGTTGGCGCACTAGGTGCATCCCTTGGAAACAGACGCAAGCCTAACTATGGCGCGGTAGTCGGCGCAGGCTTGCTCGGAGCGGCAATCGGTCTTAGTACAGGGATGGCTTGGGGCACCCGCCATTTAACTGGAGGCATGGCGCGGGGGGCAAAGAAAAACATCAATGCGGCGCGGGATGCGCACTGGCTGGAAAAGAATCCGATTGATTATGCGTAATTGATCGGGGGCTTTGTGAAGTTTGGCAGACATGAGTCCAGCCCGGGCAAGGTTTTCTAGGAGTACGGGGTCGAACACCATGGTCGAAGTTATAAATTCACCCGCGCAGGCGACATACGGAATAGTTCAAGGACGAGTGTTGTTTTCGATTATTCCCCTCTTGGGTATCGCTTGCTTCGCCTACATCATCGCAAAACGCATAGCGCCGCTCCTGCGAAGCGCACCGGACTTCCGCTTGGACCAGCTATGGGTCCGGCTGACAAGAAGCTTAAAGTTCTGGCTTGGTCAATGGAAGCAACCGCGCTACTTGGTTGCAGGCGTCCTTCACATTATTATCTTCGTCGGTTTTCTGGTGCTGTCGGTTCGCTCTGTTTCTCTGGTGGCGCTCGGTGTTTCCGAGCGATTCGTCATGCCGGGTTTTTCGGGTGAAGCCGGAAGCTTCTACAATGTAGTCAAGGATTACGCTGCGACCCTCGTTTTTCTCTGCGTAGTGATCGCGGCGATTCGTCGGGTTGTGTTCAAGCCCGCGCGTTATGCCGTACCGGCGAGATACGGCAAGGATCACACGGCAGAAGCCGTCTTCGTTTTAGCGCTGATCGCGATACTGATGGCGTCGGAAAGCCTTTTTGAGGCCAGCAGCGCCGCCTTTGCTACAGTGCAGGGACAAACTGCTGCAAGTTTGGCACCGCTATCGATCGCGTGGGCCTCGAAGAATGTGCTGCTTTCCTTTCCGCGGCCCCTGCTTCAGCAACTCCACCTCGGCGCCTATCTTATTCATGAGCTGACCTTCTTCACCTTCCTTTGCTTTTTACCGTTGGGGAAACATTTTCACGTCATCACTTCTCTCTTCAACGTTTACTTCGCTAAATTGCAGCGGGGAACCGTCAAGCCGGTGAAGTGGGGTGTCGCTGATGAGCATTTAGATCAGGTGAAATCTTTCGGAGTAAAGAAGTTTGAGGACTTCACCTGGAAACACATGCTGGATTTTTATTCCTGCGCCGACTGTGGTCGTTGCTCGGACCAGTGTCCTGCCAATGCCGTGGGAAGGCCATTGTCGCCCAGATTCATCACCATAAAGGCGAGAGAATACGGCTTCCGGCACTACCCGCTCTTCGGCAATTCGAAAGCCAGCGAGCCATTGATCGGCGGCATTTATTCAGAGGATGAGATCTGGTCCTGCACGACTTGTGGGGCCTGTGAGGAAGAATGCCCGATCCTGATGGAGTATGTCGACAAGATCGTCGATTTGCGGCGAGGCATGATTGATGACGGAAACGTGCCTCAGTCGCTTCAGAAGCCCTTGAAATCACTTGAGAGCCGCGGCAACCCATACGGCAAGTTGGAAAAGAAGAAAGCCGAGTGGACGAAGGCCAAAGAGTTCCAGCAGACCTGTAACGTCAAGGTTCTCGACGGGAAGAACAGTGCGGAGACCTTGTATTTTGTCGACAGCATCACCTCCTACGACGACCGCATGCAGGCAATCGGGCGAGCAACAGCCAGGATTCTTAGCGACGCTGGAGAAGATTTCGGAATTCTAGGGGCAGCAGAAAAAGATAGCGGCCACGAAGTCAGGCGCTTCGGCGAAGAGATGCTTTTTCAGAGCTTGCGGGACCACAACCAGGATGCCATCAAAGCATCCGGTGTCCGGCGAATCGTTTCGGCCGACCCACATGCCTGCAACGCGCTGAAGAATGACTACAAGGACGTGCCGCCGGTCGAGCATATCAGCCAGGTCATCGCCCGCAGCGTTAAGGCCGGGAAGATAAAGCTGAAACAATCAGAAAACGAAAACGCGGTATACACCTACCACGATCCCTGCTATCTGGGACGGCACAACCAAATTTACGATGAGCCGCGCGCCGTGCTCGATGCGATTCCAGGCTTGAAGAGGGTTGAAATGAGCCGTTCCAAAGACCGCTCATTCTGTTGTGGCGGCGGCGGATTGATGCTCTTCTACGAGCCCAAAGAAGACCAGCGAATGGGCGTGTTGAGAGTCAAGATGGCCGCGGAAGCCGGGGCCAATGCGATCGTGACGGCCTGCCCCTTCTGCATGGCGAACATGGAAGACGCAATCAAGGTCGCTGGCTTCGAAGAAAAAATGACCGTCATCGATCTGGCGGAATTAGTGGACAAGCATATTGTCCGTGAAAGCTCGAATGCGATGTGAACAGGAGCGCAGGGTCACCGACTGCGCGCCTGAGTGCAGGTTGGACCGAGATCAATTTGGGGAGGGCGAATGTGGAAATTCTAGTCTGTGTAAGAAGAGTACCCGACACGTCGGAAAACGAGATTCAACTCAACAGTGCCGGAAACGACATTGAGCGTGACGACCTCGTGTATTCGGTGAACGAGTGGGATAACTACGCCGTCGAAGAGGCAATCCAGATCGTCGATCGAGTCGGCGGAAATGTCACCGTCGCTACTGTCGGCGGCGAGGATGACGAAGAGATCCTGCGAAGAGAGATGGCCATGGGGGCTAAACATGGCGTCTTGATTTCCGACGAGGCATTCAACGGATCAGACGGCAGAGGTTATGCGACCATCCTGGCCGCTTTCGTTAAGAAGGGTAAATACGACCTGGTTTTGACCGGAGTTCAGGCAGAGGCGGGGGAAGCTCAAGTCGGCGGAATGATGGCGGCAATGCTGGACTATCCGTTCGCGTCTCTGGTCAATTCCATTGAAGTCCTTGACGGCAAACTAAAGGTGAGTCGGGAAATCGAAGGTGGCAACAAGGAGATGAACGAAATCGACCTTCCGTGCGTTCTCTCGATTCAGACTGGCATCAATGAGCCGCGCTATGTGGGCATTCGGGGCATTCGGCAAGTGGCCTCGGTGGAGATTCCAAGCTACGGCGCATCGGACTTGGGCCTTGACGCAAGCGTGATTGGAGAAGCAGCCGCGAAAGTGAAGCGCGTCGACTACTTCGTTCCCGCAATGACCAAGGGTGCTGAGATGCTGCAAGGCGACAGGGAAGAGATTGCCGGCAAGGTTGTTGACTTGATCAAGGCCAAAGGAGGGCTGAAATAATGGCTCGCATTTTCACCTGCATTATTCATAAAGGTGGGGTGGTCGATGACTCGGCTGCCGAGTTGGCGGTGGCTGCAAGAAAGATTGATGCCAGCGCGTCTCCTACGGCTATTGTCGCCGGTTATGGCGCGGAACTTGATGCCATCTGCGATAGCCTTCGTGCCGCTTACGGTGAAGTTTGGAAACTTTCAAATGAAGCCCTCTCCTACCCTAATGCCGAACTTGTGCGCAAAGCCCTGATAAAGGTGTTGCCGGCGGGCAGTATTGTGTTGGTACCCCATGACCACTTTGGACTTGATTTGTCGCCGGGACTCGCCATCAAGATGAACTCTCCGTTTGTCTCTGACGCGGTGAACATCGAGGGAATTGAAGGACCGTTTCTCAAAGTGGTCCGCCAGGAATTCGGGGGACAGGTGAGTTGCCACGTTCGCTGCGATATCTCCTCGGGTGCGGTTATCAACATTCGTCCGGGAGCATTCAAGGCAGCGGAAAACACTCCTGCCAGCGGCACCGTGGTCGACAAATCGGCGGAGGTCGGCGCTCTGGCAGCAGGGCGGCGCTATCTCGAGACCGTCGCCTCCGAAGCGGGCGACGTAGATATCACCAAGCACGATGTTCTGGTCTCGATCGGCCGTGGCATCCAGGAACAGGAGAACGTAGCGATCGCGCAGGAACTGGCCGATGCTATCGGCGGAGCCGTGTCTTGCTCCAGGCCCGTGGTCGACGCAAAGTGGCTGGATAAGTCACGCCAAGTAGGCTCATCCGGGAAAACCGTCAAGCCAAAGGTTTACCTGGCATGCGGTATCAGTGGTTCTTTCCAGCACCTGGCTGGCATCAAAGGCAATCCCTTCATCATTGCCATCAACAAGAACCCTAAGGCTCCTATCTTTCAGGTGGCTGATGTCGGGATCGTCGACGATCTCCTGGAACTCTTGCCGGAGCTAACAAACAAGGTCCGCGAAACAGTAAAGGTGAAATAGAGGCATCCAATGATAACTAACAAGACCCTGAAATCAAGTTTGAAAGCGCTCAAGGAGTTCGCGAAGAAGCGTTTGGCGGATCAAGAGATTATCGCGCTGGATGCCCGCGACGAATGCCCGCTGGAAGTGGTGCGGGACATGTGCTCGCCCGACAAACTGGGTATTCACTTGCTGTTCCTTTCAGAAGAGCACGGCGGCCTGGGCGGCGGCACCTTCGACTTCTATCGCGTCTGCGAGGAATTGGCGCGGATCGACTTGGGCGTGGCCACCGCTGTGTTTGCCACCTTCCTTGGCAGCGACCCGATCTTATTCG
>JBEKQP010000029.1:0-27725 GCA_049519595.1 Candidatus Korobacteraceae bacterium
GGGTCACATGGTCCGTGATGATGGTTTCGGGGTGCGTGGGGTTGGTCTTCAGCCCCGGTGGAAGCGGCAGTGTCAGGTCTACGATTTTCAATCTCTTTATCCCTCCTTCTGGCGGCAAAAAGCGGGCAGCCAAGTCGCGCGATGTCCAGCATAAAGGGTTGCCGGTTCGAGATCATCCGTTTTCTTTTGGCGAGAACCAGTTGCTGAAGCTACAGTGGGTTAGTGACGCACTAGCGGGTCGGCAAATTGAAAAGGAGATCCCTGATGAAAGCCAGATCGGCAGCTTTGAGAGCGGTGTTCGTTCTCGTAAGCATTCTGTTGTTTACGGCAATCGCGGGCGCGGCCGAGGTCAAGGTGATGTTCTCGGGCGGTTTTTCCGCAGCGCTTCAGGAACTTGGTCCGGAGTTTGAGCGGACGACCGGAAACAAGATCGTGTTGATTTCCGGACCTTCGATGGGGAGTACGCCGCAAGCGATTCCGAACCGCATTCAACGCGGTGAGCCGGTGGACGTTGTGATCATGGTCGGTTATGCGCTCGATGACCTGATCAAGCAAGGGAAGGTTATCTCCGGCAGTCGCGTCGATTTGGCGCAATCCGGCGTTGGCGTAGCGGTTCGCGCAGGCACACCCAAGCCAGATATCAGCTCCGCCGATGCCCTCAAGCGCACGCTGCTGCGAGCAAAATCAATTGCGTATTCCGATAGCGCAAGCGGCGCTTATGTCTCTACGGAGCTGTATCAGCGCCTGGGAATCGCCGACCAAGTAAACGGCAAGAGCAGGAAGATTCCGGCCGAGCCGGTTGGCAAGGTGGTTGCACGCGGCGAAGCCGAGATCGGATTCCAGCAGATCAGCGAGCTTCTTCCGGTATCGGGCATAGAGCTGGTCGGACCACTGCCGCCCGAAGTTCAGAAGTTCACAGTGTTTTCCGCTGGGGTCGCAACCGGTGCCAAGGAAGCAGAGGCGGCAAAAGCGTTTATCAGATTTCTCGCCTCGCCGGCCGCTGCCCCCGTCATCACGAAGACCGGCATGGAACCCACGGCCATCATGAAACAGAAGTGATGGGCTGCATCGGCCGGTACGCGCCCGCAAAGCAGTGGGCCGCTGGACGAGAATTCCAGATGCGAATGCGCTTGCGTTAATGGCAACTGAAGGGCAACCAGGAGCCGTGACCAGATGAAAGATCTACCTCTGTCGAAGGTCTATCAGTTACTCGAACCGGGCCCAGTGGTCTTGCTGACGACCGCCCGCAAAGGCTGCGCCAATGTGATGGCGATGTCCTGGCATATGATGGTCGAGTTTGAACCGCCGCTGGTTGCCTGTGTCGTCAGCAACGCCAATCACAGCTTTGCCGCATTGCGGGTGACGAAAGAGTGCGTGATCGCCATTCCGGCGCTGCAACTGGCTCCCAAAGTCGTGCAAATCGGCAACTGCTCGGGCCGGGACGTGGACAAGTTCAAGAGAATTGGTCTGACGCCAGTGCCAGCCAAGTGCGTGTCGCCGCCTCTCGTGGCCGAGTGTTTTGCCAACCTCGAATGCAAGGTGGCCGATACCCGTCTCGTCGATAAGTACAATCTCTTCGTGCTTGAAGTGCTCAAGGCCTGGATCGATCCGGCGCAAAAGAATCCGAAGACCATCCACCATCACGGATACGGCAAGTTCGCGGTCGATGGCGAGATGATCAAGTTGAAGTCGGGAAAGCCATAGTCGGCACACGTCGCTGCATACACGCTCATGTCGTACCCAGCCGCTGCCTTCAAGGGCGCATGCTCAATCGTCTTCCGTTCCTTGCAATCCGCCTCTATCTGTTTGCGCATGCTGAAAGCAAAGCAGATCCTTCGGCCGCGCAAAATCGGCGCGACCTCAGGATGACACTGATGTGAGTTTTTCAGCAGCCTGCGGCGCGCCGGATCGCTTTTACCTGTCGATGCTTCGGTCGACGAAAATCGGTGGGGCAAATGGCGCGCGACGCGCCGGGTCGCAACACCAGCGTTACTTAGAAGTTAGCAGTTTGACCAAAGCTTGTTTCATAAATCTATATCAGGCAAAAAGCATGCATCCCTCGGGGGCTAAAGCCCCATTTTTTCTGACCTCTGGACGGCATGGCTAAAGCCATGCCCCTTCAAAGCACCATTTATGAAACGCGAACCTGATTTTATGTGAGGAGCTTTGGCATGGGCCTTGCTATCCTTGATGGGAAACCCTGCCACACGTCTACCGGGAGAAACGGACTGAATGCGCCAGCTCACAGGACTTGATTTGACCAAAGTTCTTCGATTTATTCTCTTTGCCGTCTTTACCTTGGCGCTTATGGGCTGCGGACGCACCGGAGCTATGCCGCCGCCGGCCACCGAAGTGAGCGTCGCCCCGGTGGTCCAGCGGGATGTTCCTGTCTACAGCGAGTGGGTGGCAACGCTGGACGGCTACGTGAACGCCCAGATTCGACCCCAGGTCTCAGGTTACGTAATCCAGCAAGCCTACAAAGAAGGCTCGCTCGTCAGCAAAAACCAGGTGCTGTTTGCAATCGATCCGAGGCCCTTCAAGGCGGCCCTCGATCGCGCTAAGGGCGACCTGGCGCAGGCGCAAGCACAACTTGGCAAAAGCATGCTTGATGTGGAGCGCGACACGCCGCTGGCAGAGGCCAAGGCCATCGCCAAGAGTCAACTGGATAACGAGATTCAGGCCAAGCTCGGTGCCCAGGCCGCCGTCGAATCGAGTCGGGCGTCCGTGGAGCAGGCAGAACTCAACCTTGAGTTTACGAAGGTGACTTCGCTGGTGGACGGAATTGCGGGAATTGCACAAGTCCAGATCGGCAACCTGGTAGGGCCCAACTCTGTCTTGACTTCAGTTTCACAGGTCGATCCCATCAAAGCATATTTCCCGATCAGCGAGCAGGAATATCTCCACGCACAACCAAAGAGCGGTGCCATTTCCGGCAGGCGCGGTATCAGTTTTTTCGGAAATTCGCTTGAACTGATCCTGGCCGACGGCAGCATCTACGCTCAAAAAGGAAAAATTCTGCTGGCCGACCGGCAAGTGGATCCAAACACGGGCACGATTCGTATCGTTGCTGCCTTTCCCAATCCCGGTAACATTTTGCGCCCCGGCCAGTATGGACGCGTGCGGGTTGAAACCAGCATGAAGAAGGGCGCTCTGCTGCTGCCTCAAAGCGCTGTTGCGGAGTCGCAGGGAAGCTATCAGGTGGCGGTTGTTGGCAGCGATCACAAAGCTACTATGCGCACGGTGAAGCCCGGCCAGAGGGTCGGGACAATGTGGGTGATTGACGAGGGCCTCAAGCCGGGCGAGCTAGTTGTGGTCGAAGGTCTGCAAAAGCTCAAGGAAGGGACTGCCGTTACTCCCAAACCCGCGCAGCTTTCCGGGGAAGGGAACTGAGCTATGTCGAAGTTCTTCATTAACCGTCCGATCGTGGCGATGGTGATCGCGATTCTTACGGTGATTGTGGGCGCGGTCACCATCGCGAGCCTGCCGGTGGCGCAGTTTCCCAGCATTGTTCCGCCAGAAATCAGATTGCAGGCCACTTACGTTGGTGCGGACGCGCAGACCCTCGAGCAAGCCGTGGCTACGCCAATTGAGCAGCAGATCAACGGCGTAGACAACATGGACTACATGTATTCGTTGAACGCCACGGCCAACTCGCAGACCACGCTGATCGCGAATTTCGACGTGAAAACGGACCCGAACCAGGACCTGATCCTCACCCAATCGCGCGAGCAACTGGCGGCCAGTCAGCTTCCGCCGGAAGTGAACAATTACGGGATCACAATCAAGAAGTCGACCACTGCGCCGCTGATGATTGTCTCTTTGTTCTCGCCGCATGGCACTCACGATGCGAAGTTCCTGGCCAACTATGGCTATATCAACCTCAACGATCCCGTCGCACGCTTGTACGGTGTCGGCCAGACACAGATTTTCGGCGCGGGGCAGTATGCCATGCGGCTGTGGGTAAAGCCTGACCAATTGGCAAAGTTGGGCATCACCGTCACTGAGCTAGTCAACGCGATCCAGGCGCAGAATACGGTGAACCCGGCTGGTCAAGCCGGTGGCGAGCCAGCTCCGACGGGCCAGCAATTCACGTATTCCGTTCTCGCTCAAGGCCGCCTGACATCGCCAGAGCAATTTGAAAATGTTGTCGTCCGTGAAGCTCCGGATGGCGGAATCGTCCGCGTAAAAGACGTAGCCCGGGTCGAACTAGGCGCGCAGGATTACAGCGTTCTCAACCGCTTTAATGGCCAGCCCGCCGCAGGCATCGCCATTTACCAGTTACCCGGTTCCAATGCGGTTCAAACGGCCGCCGGCATCCGAAAGCTGATGGCCGAGATGAGGCAGCGCTTTCCGCCAGACATGGAATACGTCGTATCGCTTGACCAGACGCGCGCCGTGACCGAAGGCATGAAGGATATTATTAAAACCCTTTTGATTGCCTTCGTGCTGGTGATCCTTGTGGTCTACCTCTTTCTGCAAGACTGGCGTGCCACCCTGATCCCGATGCTCGCCGTGCCCGTCTCACTGGTGGGCACGTTTGTCTTCTTCCCACTCTTCGGTTTTTCAATCAATACCCTTTCGATGTTCGGACTGGTGTTGGCCATCGGCTTGGTGGTAGACGATGCGATCATCGTTGTCGAAGGCGTACAGCGTCATATTGAGGAAGGGTTGGCTCCCAAGGATGCGGCTCGAAAAGCGATGGAAGAGCTTTCCGGGCCGGTCATCGGCATCGCCCTGGTTCTCTCGGCAGTCTTCGTACCGACGGTCTTTATCCCAGGCATCACCGGACGGCTCTACCAGCAGTTTGCCTTGACCATCGCGATCTCGGTGGTCCTGTCGGCATTTAACGCCCTCTCGCTGAGCCCGGCGTTGGCAGCGCTGATGCTCCGGCCCAAAAAGGAAAGCCGCGGGCCACTGGCAAGATTCTTCGCTTGGTTCAATCGTATGTTCGGGAACGGTACGGGGCTCTATCTGCGGGTCTCCGCCGCGCTGATCCGGAAGAGCGTGTTGGCGCTGGTGATGCTCGCGGCCTTCGGCCTGGCCGGGATGGTCTTTGGCCGCCTGTTGCCATCCAGTTTCCTGCCCGATGAAGACCAGGGCTATGCCTACATCAACATGCAACTTCCGAATGCGGCTTCGCTGGAGAGGACGGCCGCGGCCTCGAGAGACGTTGAGAAAATCCTGAGCACCACACCCGGGGTTCAGTACTACAGCAGCGTCATTGGCTTCAGCTTGCTGAGCTATGTCAGGACCAGTTACAACGCCTTCTATTTCGTTGCTTTTAAGCCTTGGAGCGACCGTGAAGCCAGAGCGGAACAGTATCAGGAAATCAAGGCGCGCTTAAACCAGCAGCTCAGCAAGCTTCCGCAAGGGACCGTGTTCAGCTTCTCGCCGCCGGCGATCCCCGGAGTCGGCACCTCCGGCGGATTTCAGTTTGTGCTGGAAGATCGTGCAGGGCGCGACGTTCAGTTTTTGGCAAATAACCTGGCCACGTTCCTGGCGGCGGCCCGCAAGCGTCCTGAAATTGGAGCGATCAGCACCACGTTTCTGCCGAGCGTGCCACAACAATACGTGCAGGTGGATCGGGAAAAGGTGCTGAAGCAAGGTGTGGCCATCAGCGATGTTTACCAGACCATTCAGGCTTTCATGGGCGGGCTGTTCGTCAACTACTTCAACGATTTCGGCCGTACCTGGCAGGTGTATGTGGAAGCTGAAGCTCCTTACCGGTCGGACGTGGCGAACGTAGGACAGTTTTACGTGCGCAATAACCGGGGCGGCATGGTGCCGCTTTCCGCGCTGACGAAGTTCGAGTCGCGTGCCGGCCCCGAATTTACCATGCGCTACAACGAGTACAGGTCAGCCCAGATCAACGGCAGCGCTGCGCCCGGCTACAGTGCAGACCAAGCCACGGCGGCCCTGGAAGATGTCTTCCGGCAAACAATGCCCGGCGAAATGGGCTTTGATTATATGGGCATGTCTCGTCAAGAGCAGAAGGCTCGGCAAGGGCTCCCGGCTTCGGTCATCTTCGGCTTCTCGCTGTTGTTCGTGTTCCTGATCCTGGCAGCCCTCTATGAAAGCTGGTCTTTGCCTTTCAGCGTATTGCTGAGCACGCCGGTCGCGGTATTCGGCGCCTTGGGAGTTTTGTGGCTGCGCCGGACGGTGCTCAGCGCTTTCTATCCGGCGTACATGGTGCAGATCGAGAACGACGTTTATTCCCAGATCGGGTTGGTGATGCTGATCGGCTTGGCGGCCAAAAACGCAATCTTGATCGTCGAGTTTGCCAAGGAGCAGAACGCAAAGGGCAAGCCTTTGGTGGAGGCGGCGCTGGAAGGAGCGAGGCTTCGCCTGCGGCCCATTCTGATGACCTCTTTTGCGTTCATCCTCGGCTGCGTGCCGCTGTGGATGGCAACCGGCGCGGGCTCGGTGGCCCGCCAGATTATGGGCACAACCGTAATCGGCGGCATGCTGGCCGCTACCGTGGTAGCCATATTCATCATTCCGGCGCTATTCGTCCTGGTCGAGCGCACAGCAAGGGGGCGCAGCGGCGAAGTACCCGACCCTGCCGCCGTCCCGGAAGCCGAGCCCGTCGGAGGGAAACTAAAGTGAAAAGACTAACAACCCTCTTGCTGCTAATGCTCCTGAGTGCGGGCTGCGCCGTGGGACCGAACTATAAGAGACCGAGCGTAGACGTTCCTGGCGCGTACCGTGGAGCTATGCCGCAAGGGGCAGCGCAGCCTGCGGCGGAATCGGTCGCAGAGCAAAAATGGTGGGAGGTGTTTCAGGACAAACAGCTTCAATCGCTGATCCACACCGCTCTCCAGCAGAACTACGATGCGCGCATTGCGGCCACGCGAATCCTGGAAGCCCGGGCACAACTCGGCATCACACGCGCTGACCAGTTGCCGACGGTCGGCGCCGGAGTTGGCGCTAATAATCAACAAGTTGAGCTCACGAAGACTTACCGTCAATACGATACGAGCGCTAACCAAGTGGGTCTCGCGCTGGCCTGGGACCTCGATTTTTGGGGAAAGTACCGCCGCGCCACCGAAGCGGCGCGGGCCAATTTGCTGGCGACAGAGTGGGCGCGCCAAACGGTTATAAGCACACTGGTGAGTGATGTTGCCACAGCCTACTTCCAACTCCGTGCGTTCGACCTGGAGTTGGAGATCTCGCGGCGTACGCTGGCTTCGCGCGAGGACTCCTTGCGGCTCACCCAGATGTTAGCCAACGGTGGGGCTACATCCATGCTCGACGTTCGGCAGGCGGAGCAATTGGTATCCACTGCGGCTGAAACCATTCCCGACCTGGAGCGGCGCATCGCGCAGCAGGAAAACTTCCTCAGCACGCTTCTGGGAAACAACCCTGGGCCCATCGTGCGGGGAGCGAAGTTGACTGAGCAGCCGCATGTGCCCGAAATTCCGGCGGGCATTCCTTCCAGTCTGTTGGAACGGCGACCCGACATTCGCGAGGCGCAAGCACAGTTGATCGCGGCCAACGCTCAAATTGGAGTGGCAAAAGCAGCGTACTTCCCACAAATCAGCTTGACTGCGAGCAGCGGATATCAGAGCTCAGCGCTCGGCGACCTGTTCACCGGCCCGGCCGGCTTGTGGAATTTCGGGGGATCACTAGTCCAGCCCGTCTTCACCGGTGGGAAGATTCGTTCCGGTGTGAGGCTCGCTGAGGCGCGTCAACAGGAGGCGCTGCTGATCTATCAGCGCACGATCCAGCAGGCCTTTCGTGGGGTCTCGGACGCGCTGGTCGAGTATCAGAAGGACTGGGAGTTCCGACAGCATCAGCAGCAACTGGCGATCTCGGCTCAAAGCGCGGCACAACTTTCTGAGATGCGCTATCGAGGCGGAGCCGCCAGTTACCTGGAGGTGCTGACCAACGAAACCAATTACTTTGCTGCCGAGCTGGGACTCGCTCAAGCTCAGTTGAATGAGCTTTTAGGTCTGGTTCGCATCTACAGAAATCTCGGTGGCGGCTGGCAGCAGTAAGCGGCCGGCTTGCTGAGTTTGCCGATTGTACAATTAGAGAGATGAAATTTGAGTGCTCTTCGTGCGCCCTGGTGTGAGGCCACACACTGAAGATTGCTGTATCGATCTCACTCAAGCAATAAGACTGCTTTCGGAGAAGGAGAACTATGGAATACAAGACCCTCGGCAACACCGGCCTGCTCGTGTCAACGCTGTGCCTCGGCACGATGACCTTTGGCGCCGGCCGCGGCTTCTGGAAGCCCATCGCTAACGTTGACCAGGCGGGAGTCGACGAACTCGTTAAAGCCTCGATTGATGCCGGTATCAATTTTTTCGATACGGCTGACGTTTACTCTGAAGGCGAAAGCGAAAAGGCGCTCGGTCAGTCCCTCAAGAACCTGAACATCGCTCGCAAGGACATCGTGCTTGCGACCAAGGTCTTCGGCCGCGTGGGTCCGGGCCGCAACGACGTTGGCGCCTCGCGAGGACACATTATGGATGCCATCGAGGCCAGCCTTCGCCGTCTCCAGACGGATCATATCGACCTCTACCAGATCCACGGCAATGATTCGGTTACACCCCTTGAGGAAACCCTCCGCGCCCTCGACACCCTCGTCAATCAGGGCAAGGTCCGCTATATCGGCTGCTCCAACTGGCAGGCCTGGAAGATAGCGAAAGCGCTGGGCATCTCCGAGTTCAAAAACCTTGCTTGCTTCGATACGCTGCAGGCCTACTACTCCATTGCCGGTCGCGACCTGGAACGTGAAATCGTCCCCTTCCTCGAAGCCGAGAAGGTAGGACTACTCGTTTGGAGCCCACTGGCCGGTGGCCTGCTCTCCGGTAAGTTCAGCCGCGAAAACCAAAAGCCTGCCGGCTCGCGCCGCTCTGACTTCGACTTCCCGCTCGTCGATAAAGAACGCACCTGGAATATTCTCGATGCCATGAGACCGATCGCGAAGGCCCATGACTGTAGTCCGGCGCGCATTTCCCTGGCATGGCTGCTGCCGAAACCGTTTGTCACCTCAGTCATCATTGGGGCCAAGCGCCTCGACCAGCTTCAGGACAACATCGCCGCTGTGGGCGTCAAGCTCACTGAAGGCGAGATTAAACGGCTCGATGAGGTGAGTGCTTTGCCGCCCGAGTATCCGGGTTGGATGCTTCCGCGCCAAGGTGCCAACCGTCTGCAACCTTAAACATAGGGGACCAGCCAGGACGCACGTTGGAAGGTTCTAGACCAATTCCTACGTTGGTGTGTCCAAATTCTCAAGAGGATGTCATGGCGACCGTAGCGCTGAGCGCCTGTGGCCGGAGCAGCGACGCTGCGTACCCGACAATTACATTCGATCAGCAAGAAGCTATTCGGGCGCGGAGTGGAGCCACCTTTTGTTTTCGGCGATAGAAACATAGGGTGGCTCGACTTCGCTCGCCATGACACCTGATATTTTCGGATACACCTATTGGGGAATTGCTCTAACTCGGTGTGCGGGCGTCCGGAGGGCATGTCGAATTCGGGGTTCAACGATCTTGTCGCCGGGCGCTTCGGCGTGTCGCCAACTTACTTTGGTGTGATTTTCAACGTCCACAGGTGAGCATGGCCTCGACTTTGCTGCGAATGGCACTGGCGGCACCCGGCACGTGCAGAACATCGCACTCCGAACCGAGAATGTGCGGATGTCCGACAGCGCGCATCCGTTTGATCAATTCCAGCGTCATTGCCTCTACTTGCGACGTCGGCATGGCATCGTCCGAATAGAACTTTTTCGTCGGCAGATTGCCGAACAGCACCACGTCTTTCGGAACCAGGGCCGCATCCTCCCAAAGCACGCGGGAGCTGCCCAGACTCAGAATCGCCGGATCGAGCCGAGTGGCAAACTGCTCCACCATGAGTCCGACCAGGTCGCCGCAGTTGTGAAAGATGAGATCTACTTCGGCGGAGGCGAGCTGTTTCTTGATTCGCAGGTTGGGCCGCATGACGTAGCGCTCGAAGATGTCCGATCCGGAATTTATTTGCCGCGGCGATAGATAAACGATGTTGGCTGCCGGCTCACAGATCATGATGGCCTTGGCGCCAGCCTTGATCTGAGCCTCGAGCGAACGAGCGATCGCCATCTCGGCCAGCTCCAGGCAACGCTCCGCCAGCAAAACACTCGCATCCTCTTCTGGCGTCATTCCCATTCCCGCCATGGCGATTGCGGTGATCGGATCCGCCATCAATTTGGTCATGAGCGAGAATGGCCCAATGGCCATTCCGACGGGAAGAAGAGCCGTTTTCCCGGCGATATAGTGAACCGAATCGATATGGGCCTGGCCGCGCGTACCGAAGGGAGTACGCGAGGAGTCTCGCACCAATTGCAGCGCGCCCTCGCTCGGTGCCTCGCCGAAATGAAAGGTCTCGGCCTCAGCTTCCGGAGTGCCCAGGATGCGAAGCAGATCTTCCTTTTCCAGTGTGAGGTCCATGAGCGGAACCGCCAGCGGACTGGCGTAGCGGCGCGCCGCAGTCTCCACCACCTCTCCCAGCAAAGAGCCGTCACGCAGGATTCGCTGCGGATCAGGAGAGTCGTGCAGGACGAGATCGATCCCAATCGGGAGGCGTAAACCGCCAGCAGCGAGTTGAAGGTAGTACTCCCTTTTCATGTGTGCTTCGTTACGAAACAGGCGCCAATTGACGGGCCACAGCAACCGCACCAGTCGCGGACTCGCTGTATCCGTCGGCTCCGATCGAATCGGCGTATTCTCGCGTTACCGGCGCGCCACCGACCATGACTTTGACGTGATCGCGCAAGCTGGCTTGCTTCAGTGCCTCAATTGTATTTTTCATCATTGGCATAGTAACCGTAAGCAAAGCCGAAAGTGCCACGATGTTGGCTTGGTGCTGCTGAATGGCCTGAATAAATTTTTCAGGAGTGACGTCGGTGCCCAAATCGACCACCTCAAATCCACCGCCCTCCAGCATCGAGCTGACCAGGTTCTTACCGATGTCGTGCAGATCGCCCTTGACTGTTCCAATGACGATACGGGCAACCGGCTGCGTACCACTGGCGGCCAGCAGCGGACGAAGCAATGCGAGCGCACCCTTCATTGCACGCGCTGAGAGCAGTAATTCGGGAACGTAATACTCCTCGCTCTCGAAGCGGCGACCCACCTCGGCCATTGCCGGGATCATCTGGCTGGTAATCAGCTCCATCGGCTGCACGCCCTCGGCGATTGCCTGCTGGGTGCACGCGATCGCGGTCTTATTATCACCAGTTAAGATTGCATTGAATAACTTAGTCAATTCAGTCATCTCTATATCTCCCTAACCATTGAGCCCACGTCTCCAGTCCTCGCCTAACACAGAGTCACTGACTTATTTCCTCCAGAATCCTGCCCTTCGTTTCAGGTCCCAGCACAACAATAATAGACGCAGCTACGCCAAAGATTGTCGCGGCGAGTTCTTGTCGGGCTCCATGTGTCTTAACGTCGTGATAACGTGGCCAAAGTTCGGTTTATCGTCATGCATGGTAGTTTTCCGCGGCACGGTTGGCTCCAAATTGGCTCAATCCCGCTCTCGTTCGTACCTCTTGCACTGCTTGAATAGACGTGGCATCGTTCACCCCACCGCAGGCGCCACTCTCGCCGGTTCTACCTGTTGAGGAATTCACGTGGTGAAGTGAGTTAAGTTATTGATTTTGCAACTCTACAGCACGCCATCACACCCTGCAACATTTAAAAAAATGCCGTCGACTCCCTTAATTGGGGTTCGACCCGGCCCTGCGCCTTCGGCAACTCCTTCTGAATCATCATGGAAGATTCGGAAGTTGAGATTAAAGATATTGAAACAAGTCGCGGCTCGCAGTACTCTTCTTTGTCGACCTCCGGCACATTGATCACTGCGCGGCAAAAAGTCACGGTTATGGCGCGACGTGGCTAAGGTAGATTACGGTCCTGCGTTACATGTGGCGGTGATTGCGCGAACGGGTCATGGAGCAGGACACGAAGCTGGATATCGAGAGGTGTTTCCAATGAAGGTAAAGTTAGCTTACGGCAAGAAGAGTATTGAAATAAATATTCCTGAAAATGCGCTGATCGTTGAACCACGCGAACTGCATGGATTGAAAGATGAGCACGGAACGGTACTCGCAGCTCTACGGAATCCAATCGGAACGCCACCGTTGCGGGAGATGGTAAAGGCTTCGGATACGGTCGCTATCGTGATTTCTGATATCACGCGGCCGCTCCCCAGTCACAAGTTGGTGCCATGGATTCTGGAGGAACTTAGCCACGTTCCGAAAGGCAACTTCGTAATCGTCAACGGCGTAGGGTCGCATCGGGCAAACACTCACGAAGAGCTTATCGCCATGCTAGGCAAAGAGGTGGTCGATAGCGTAAGAGTGGAGAACCACGACGCGTTTGACGAGAGTAAGCTTACCCACGTTGGCCGTAACAGTTACAATAGCGAAGTATTTTTCAACAAAACCTATGTCGAGTGTACCTTCAAGATTGTCACCGGATTTATTGAGCCCCATCTCTATGCAGGCTTTTCCGGTGGCCCGAAAGGTATTAATCCAGGGATAGCCGGGATCAATACCATTCTGGACTTCCATAACGCGTTCATGATTGGCCATGCGAACTCGACATGGGGCATCCTGGATGGAAACGTGGTGCAGGATGCAGCAACTCAGAACTGCATGATGGCGAAGCCGGATTTCATGCTGAACGTTACGTTGAATGGCAATAAAGACATCACGAATGTGTTTGCCGGCGACGTAATCACTGCCCATCGAATCGGCTGTCAATTCGTTAAAGAGACTGCGATGTACGGCGTCGATGACCCTTTCGATATCGTCATCACTACTAACTCAGGGTATCCGCTCGACCAGAATCTTTACCAGACCGTGAAGGGGATGAGTGCTGCGGCATGTATTGTGCGAGAGGGGGGGGCAATCATTAGCGCCTCTGAATGTTCGGACGGAGTGCCCAGTCACGGCAACTACGGTCAGCTTATCCAAATGCGAGATACGGCAAAGGATTTGCTCGCAATGATCAATGATCCATCATTTCGGGTGTTCGATCAGTGGGTCGTCCAGTCTCAGGCAAACATTCAGATTAAAGCCGACTGCTACCTGTACTCGAGCCTCGACGATGAAACCGTACGGAAGGGAAAGTACATTCCAATCCGCGACGTGGAAACCAAGTTATTCGAACTCCTAAAGGGCAAACCAAATGCCCGGGTCGCGGTGCTGCCATTTGGCTCGCTAACGATTCCGTATGTGCGGCAACAAGAGCCCATGGCTGCACTCAAGGGGGCGGCGACAACGTAAGTGCGACGCTTACAAGATGACGTGCGGTACCGCAAGTAAGTACACAATGAACAAGGGGGAGAGTTATGAGTACCATCAATGAGGTAAAGCCGTCGCAAGGTGCTGCACGGTTGAACGCCAATAAGGAACAAGATGCCGCGAGACAGAGGACTCGTGCTGTAGGGGCTGGAATAGCTGGACAGATTCTAGAATGGTTCGATTACGGCATCTACGGTACCCTCGCTCCCATTCTTTCCGCGATTTTCTTTCCCACAAAAGATCCAGTCATCAGTATCTTGCTAACCCTGCTGGTGTTCGGCGTCGGCTTTGTAATGCGACCCATGGGCTCTGTCATTTTTGGGCATGTTGGCGACAAACATGGACGTAAGATCGCCCTTGCCTGGACCATTGGCCTCATGGCTGTTGCCACTGCTAGTATCGGCCTCATCCCATCGTATGCATCGATCGGCATAGCTGCGCCAATTATTCTGACAGGCTGCCGCCTTATTCAAGGCTTGGCGACGGGCGGCGAGTGGGGTGCAGGCACTGCGTTTTTAGTGGAATATGCAAAGAGCAAAGGGAGAGGCTTCCTTGGCTCCTGGCAGCAGGCCGGTGCCGTCGTCGGTTTCATGATAGGTGCGTTGGTAGGATTCATTTTGACGAGTACTCTAAGCAAAGCTAGTTTGAACACTTGGGGATGGCGGATTCCGTTTACCGCCGGCAGCGCTTTGCTCGGCTATATAGGCTGGTTTATTCGCACCAAGATTGAGGACACGCCAGCCTTCGTAGAGGCGGAACAAAAGAAGAAGGTTCTTAGAAATCCAGTTTTAACATCGCTCAAAGAGAATTGGATCGGTGTCTTGCAAGCTGCTGGGTTATCGACAGGGTGGAATGCAGGCTTTTACCTTGTGCTGAGCTTCATGCCGACCTATATCGCGACAACTCTGAAACTACCCTTGAATCTGGCGCTACTTACAAATTTGTTCACCTGTATGATGTTCATCATTCTCACCCCCATAATGGGACATATTTCGGACAAGGTTGGCCGCAAGCGAGTTTTGTTTGCTTCTTGTTTTTGTTACATTTTGTTCACGTATCCCATATTCGCTTATATGAGGGAAGGTACCTTTTTCAAGGTATTGATCGCGCAATTTGCGCTTTGTTTGTTCCAGTCGATGTTTTCAGGGCCTGGCGTGGCGTTCATCGCGGAGATGTTTCCAACGCAGGTGCGGATGTCTACCCTTATCGGCTACAACGTCATGGCAGCATTGGCAGGCGGAATGGGACCATTCTATTGTGCATATCTAGTTAAGGTGACCCACAATAGTGCGTCGCCTTCGTTTTATATGATAGCTGCAATCATTGTTTCTCTCATTACGATTGCCTGCTTACCGGAAACGTTCGACAAGCCTCTTCGGTAAACGGGCACGTCGTTAGCCTCTGCCGCGCTTTGGGGCTGCCGATACGAGACGGGTCTTAGGCTGCGGTGGTTCGATGGCTTAAGGCCCAGTGGCCTCCTTCTCCGACTAGCCGAACAGGCCCGTTCTGCCCGGATTGTCCGAAGTAAGCAGCCTCACGGCCAATGGGTGCGCGTGTAGATGTTCGTCTCACACGGCGCTTAGTGGTGTGCATTGTTCAGGCTGACTACCTGCTCGCTCAGCCGACTGGCGGGCAACACGCGAACGCCTCAAAAGTTGCGATTTCAAGTTGTTCAAACCGCTCAACTACATTTTCATTGTTGATTCTTATTGGTCGATATGGCCTGAAGGTGACAGGGGCGTACCTTTTCCTTTAAGCTATCCTCGATACGTTACCGACATTTTTTTGCTTCCTGCTTTGTCGATTTCGAAGAGCAAGGCCATGCAAGAAAGTAGATGAGATGGAAGAAAACTCTCCTCCACCGATCCGGCCCGATGATCTGTCTTCCCACCCCAAACCCAATCGCTCCATGAGGCGGCGGGTGATTGTGTGGATTGTGGTTCTTCTGTTCTTTGCAGGCCTGCTTGTGTTGGTTCTGCGCTTTCAGAACACCCCGCAGAAGGCTGCGCAGGCGGGGCGCGCGGCCATGATGGGCGGTCCGGTCGCAGTGACGACAGCGACCGCGCAAAAGGGCGATATCGGGGTCTATCTGGAGGCAATCGGCACGGTGACGCCCGTCTATACGAGTTCCGTGACCAGCCAAGTCACGGGATTAGTCATGAGCGTCCACTATCGCGAAGGCGGGCTGGTTCGCAAGGGCGATCCTCTGATCGACATCGATCCCCGTCCTTTCGAGGCGCAGCTTGCGCAGGCTCAGGGCACATTGGAGAAGGATACCCAGACCCTTGAGCAAGCCAAGATGGACCTGGAACGCTATCGTGCTGCCTGGGCCAGAAATGCAATTGCCAAGCAGATCCTGGACGACCAGGAAAAGACCGTGCTGCAGGACGAAGGGACGGTCAAGGCCGACCAGGGCCTGGTGCAATTCGACCGTGTCCAGCTCGTCTACTGCCACATCACCGCGCCCTTCGCCGGACGTGTCGGGCTGCGGCTGGTCGATCCCGGCAACGTGGTGCAGGCCAACGGTACCAATCCGCTGGTGGTCATCGCTCAGGAGCGGCCCATTACCGTGATCTTTACCGTAGCCGAGGACTCACTCGGCCAGGTTCAGGGCCGGCTTCGTCGCGGCGGTCATCTCACCGTGGAGGCTTATGATCGCGCTGCACAGACCAAAATTGCCACCGGCAAACTGCTGAGCCTCGACAATCAGATCGACACCACGACAGGCACGGTCAAGTTGCGCGCCATCTTTGACAACAAAAACGACGCGCTTTTCCCCAACCAGTTTGTGAATACCCGCCTGCTGGTGGAGACGCTCAAAGACAAGACGCTCATTCCCACCTCGGCCATCCAGCACAACGGCCAGGCTTCATTTGTCTACGTTATTCAGAACGGAACCGCTCAGATGCGAACAGTCACGCCCGGCACGGTGAATGCAGGCATGACTGCGGTCGAAGGCGTCCAACCCGGAGAAGTGGTTGCCAACAGCAGCTTTGAGAAGATGCAGCCCAATGTGAAGGTCAGCATCGCCAAAGGATCTCAGCCGGCTACCACGAGTGGGAGTAGCGCGCCGTGAGTCCATCGCGCCCATTCATTCTGCGACCGGTTGCCACCTCGCTGCTGATGGCGGCCATTTTGCTGGTGGGAATCGTCGCCTACACGCAGTTGCCGGTTTCCGCCCTGCCCCAGGTGGATTACCCGACCATCCAGGTACTCACCTTCTATCCCGGCGCCAGCCCAGACGTAGTAGCCACCACGGTTACTGCGCCGCTAGAGAGGCAATTCGGCCAATTGCAGGGGCTCAGCCAGATGACCTCTACAAGCTCGGGCACAACCTCGGTCGTCGTGCTGCAGTTCAACCTGAGCCTCAGCCTCGATGTGGCCGAGGAAGAGGTTCAGTCGGCTATCAACGCCGCGCAGAGCTACTTGCCCAGTGTGCTTCCGGCGCCGCCCATCTACAACAAGACCAACCCTGCCGACGCACCGGTGCTCACGCTGGCCGTCACCTCTGACTCCATTCCGCTCTCGCAGGTCGAAGACTTGGTGGATACGCGCCTCGCGCCGAAGCTCTCGCAGCTGAACGGAGTCGGTCTGGTGAGCATCAGTGGCGGCCAGAAGCCGGCGGTCCGCATCCAGGCTAATCCTGCGGCGCTTGCTTCTTATGGCCTCACGCTGGAGCAGCTTCGCACCGCGCTTATCCAAACCAGCGTGAATGCAGCGAAGGGCAACTTCGACGGCCCCCGGCAGAATTATCAGATCGACTCCAACGATCAGCTTCAGCGCAGTGTTGAATACAAAAACATTGTCGTCGCCTACCACAATGGAGCGCCGGTCGTGCTCAAGGACGTAGCCCAGGTGGTGGATGGCGTTGAGAATAATAACCAGGCGGCCTGGATGGACCAGACCCCGGCGGTCATTCTCAACATCCAGCGACAGCCCGGCGCAAACACCATCAGCGTCGTCAAGAGCATCAAGAGCATCCTGCCTCAGCTTGAGACCAACCTGCCTGCCGGTATCAAAGTTACGCAGATGACAGACCTCACGGTGCCCATCGAGGCCTCGGTTTCCGATGTGGAATTCGAGTTGATGCTGACCGTGGTGCTCGTGGTACTGGTTATCTTCCTCTTCTTGCGCAGTATCCGCGCCACCATCATTCCCGCCATAGCCGTGCCGATATCGCTGGTTGGCACCCTTGGCGCCATGTATGTGCTGGGGTACAGCCTGGACAACCTCTCCATGATGGCGCTCACCATCGCCACCGGATTCGTGGTGGATGATGCCATCGTGATGATCGAGAACATCTCGCGCTACCTCGAAGAGGGCGATCCACCGTTGCAGGCAGCACTCAAGGGCGCCGAGCAGATCGGCTTCACAATTCTCTCGCTCACGGTTTCGCTGATCGCCGTGCTCATCCCCCTGTTGTTCATGGGGGATGTGGTTGGCCGCCTCTTCCGCGAATTCGCCGTGACTCTCGCAGTGACCATTATCATCTCGGCGGTTGTCTCGCTCACCCTGACGCCAATGATGTGCGCGCGGACGCTGCACTACGATCCAGCCGAGCAGCAGACACGCCTCTATCGCTTTTCCGAGCGCGCCTTCCAGCGCATGATCGAATTCTACGGACGTACTTTGAGATACGTCCTCCGCTTCCAGCCTATCGTCCTGCTGATTGCGTTGGGCACTCTGGTGCTGACGATATTTCTCTACATCGTCGCGCCCAAAGGGTTCTTCCCCGTGCAGGATACCGGTGTGATTCAGGGTATCTCGCAAGCCCCGCAAACCATCTCGTTCGCGGCCATGGCCGAGAAGCATAAGGAACTGACGAAGGTAATTCTCGCCGACCCCGCTGTCGAGAGCCTGACCTCGTTCATCGGCGCGGATGGCACGAACACCACGCTGAACAGCGGGCGCTTCTCCATCAACCTGAAGCCGCTTTCTAATCGCGACCTCAACGCCTCGGATGTCATTCGCCGGCTACAAACCTCACTGCAGAACGTCGAAGGAATCAAGCTCTTCATGCAGCCGGTGCAAAACATCACCGTCGATGACCGGGTGAGCCGCACCCAGTATCAGTACACCCTTGAAGACCCCGACCCGCAAGAGCTGGACTTGTGGACCAGTCGTTTCATCGAACGTCTGAAGCAACTGCCGCAACTCGAAGACATTGCCACCGACCAGCAGACCGGCGGCCTGGCGGTTTCGATGATCATCGACCGCGTCACTGCCTCGCGCCTTGGCATCGCTCCTTATACCATCGACAACACGCTTTATGACGCTTACGGACAGCGGCAGATCAGCACCATGTACACGCAGCTCAATCAGTACCACGTGATCCTGGAAGCTCTGCCTGATTTTCAGAAGGATCCGGGTAAGCTATCGAGCCTATACATCCAGGCCAACGCGTCGTCCGGGGCGACCGGCGCCGGAGCTTCCACGTCCTTCGCGGCATCCAGCTCTGTATCCGCTGGTTCCAGCGCCACCACTGCGGCAGCCGCATACACGCCCTCTTCTGGCGCGCTGACCGCTCTGTCGAATGCGCTGACCCCAGTGGCTTCCACTTCGAATGCCGCCAGCAATGCCACCCCGGCGAACGCTGTACCGCTCAGCGCCTTCACCCACTACAGTCTCATCAACTCGCCGCTTTCCATCAGTCACCAGGGTCAGTTCCCCTCGGTCACCGTCTCTTTCAATCTGGCGCCGTACGCCTCGCTGGGCGACGCCATTGCCGTGATTGACAAGGCGGAGAAAGACATGAACGCGCCGGCCAGCCTCCAGGCCGGCTTCCAGGGCACCGCAGCTTCGTTCAAGAATTCGCTGTCCAATGAAGCGCTGCTCATCCTGGCCGCACTGGTCACGGTTTACATCGTGCTCGGGGTGCTCTACGAGAGCTTCATCCACCCGATCACGATTCTCTCCACGCTGCCTTCGGCCGGCGTGGGCGCGCTGCTCGCACTGCGCCTTTTCCGCCAGGATCTCAGCGTCGTGGCCATCATCGGGATCATTCTGCTCATTGGCATCGTGAAGAAGAACGGCATCATGATGGTGGACTTTGCCCTGGAGGCCGAACGTAAGCACGGCAAGAACTCCACTGACGCCATCTACGAAGCCAGCCTGTTGCGCTTCCGTCCCATTATGATGACCACGATGGCAGCGCTCCTTGCCGGCATCCCACTGGCCGCGGGCACCGGCATCGGTTCCGAACTTCGCCGGCCTCTGGGCATCTGCATGGTCGGCGGCCTGCTGCTGAGCCAGGTGCTTACGCTTTACACCACGCCCGTCATCTACATCTTTTTTGACAATCTGGCGCAGCGCTTCTCGCGTTCCAGGTCGCGTTCCAGCAACGCGCCCAACACCCCGGGCTCCGAGCCGCCTCTGGAGCAGTCATGAATCCGTCGCGGCTATTCATTTACCGGCCCGTCGCTACCACGCTATTGACCGTGGCGGTCGCCTTGGCCGGGGCCGTTGCTTTCATGGTGTTACCGGTGTCTCCGCTGCCTCAGGTTGATTTTCCCACTATTTCCGTCGGCGCCGCCCTGCCCGGAGCCAGCGCCGAAATCATGGCAGCTTCCGTCGCCACCCCGCTGGAGCGGCAGTTAGGCCACATCGCCGGCGTCACGGAAATGACCTCGACCAGTTCGCTTGGCACCACTGCCATAACGCTCCAGTTCGACCTCAATCGCAACATCGATGGCGCAGCGCGCGACGTGGAAGCCGCCATCAACGCGGCGCGCACCTACCTGCCGGCCAACTTGCCCGCCAACCCCACCTACCGCAAGGTTAATCCGGCCGACTCGCCGATCATGGTCATCGCCCTCACCTCGGAAATCTACGACCGAGGCAAGCTTTACGACGAGGCTTCCACCATCGTCCAGCAGAAGCTCTCGCAAATTCAGGGAGTAGGCCAGGTCACCACCGGCGGCGGCGCGCTACCTTCCGTCCGCGTCGATGTGAATCCCACCCAGCTCAACAACTACGGGCTCACGCTCGCCAACGTTCAGTCCATGCTGAGCCTGCAAAACGCCCACCAGGCGCGCGGCCAGCTTTCTGACGGCGTCGTCACCGCCGACATCATTACCAACGATCAGATCCGCTACGCCCAGGATTACAGGCCACTTGTCGTCGGCTACCACAAGGGCGCCGCCGTCCGCCTCTCCGATGTTGCCAACGTGACAGACTCGGTGCAGAACATCCGTTCCGCCGGCTACCTCAACGGCAAGCCCGCCATCCCTGTCATCGTCTTCCGCCAGCCCGGCGCCAACATCATCCAGACGGTTGAAAACATCCGCAGCGAGCTGCCTTCTATTAAGGCCTCCATTCCCACGGCCATCGAAACTACGATCGTTGTCGACCGCACTACCACCATTCGCGCTTCGGTGAAGGACGTAGAGCGCACGCTGCTCATCTCCATCTGCCTTGTGGTGGGCGTGGTTTTTGTTTTCCTGCGCAACCTGCGCGCCACGCTGATCCCCTCGGTTGCCGTGCCGGTTTCGCTGGTCGGCACCTTCGCGGTGATGTACCTGCTCGGCTACAGCCTCGACAATCTTTCATTGATGGCGCTCACCATCTCTACCGGATTCGTCGTGGACGACGCCATTGTGGTTATGGAGAACATCACGCGCCACATCGAGAACGGTATGAAGCCCTTCGATGCTGCACTCAAGGGCGCAAAGGAAATCGGCTTCACGGTTTTCTCGATTAGCATGTCCCTGATCGCCGTCTTTATCCCCATCCTGATGATGGCCGGTATTGTGGGACGCCTTTTCCGCGAATTCGCCATTACCCTCTCGACGGCCATCATCGTCTCCATGGTCATCTCGCTCACCACCACGCCGGCGATGTGCGCGCACCTGCTCAAACCCCACGAAGTAAAGCGCGGCCGCCTGTATCAACTCAGCGACAAATTCTTCGCCGGGATGCTCTCTTTCTATCGGCGCTCGCTTCTCTGGGTGCTCGACAATTCCGTGCTCACGCTGACCGTGCTGGTACTGGTCGTCGCGCTGAACGTGGTCGTGGTTGTGCTGATTCCCAAGGGTTTTTTCCCGCAGCAGGACACAGGGGTTATCTTCGGAGGACTGCAGGGACCGCAGGATGCTTCGTTCTCGGTCATGAACGACTCCGTCCGGCGCCTGATATCGGTCATCAAGAGCGATCCTGGAGTGGAGAACGCCGTCGGCTTCACTGGCGGTCAGGGGAATACGAACGGCGGCTTCGTCTTCATGTCACTTAAGCCGCTGGGGGAGCGCAAGGCAAGTGCGGCGCAGATACTCGGCCGGTTGCGTCCCAAGATGACGTCCCTGCCCGTCGCCTCCGCCTTCCTGCAGCCCGCCCAGGACCTCCGCATCGGCGGACGGGCGAGCAATGCCCTTTACCAGTACACGATTCAGTCGGACAACGTGCAGGATTTGGCGCACTGGGGGCCCATCCTGCTGACTGAGATGCGCAAACTTCCGGGATTTCAGGACGTTAACTCCGACCAGCAGAACGGCGGCCTTGACCAGTACCTCACCTACGACCGCACTACGGCCGCCCGCCTGGGCATTACCGCGCAGAGCCTTGACTCCACTTTGTACAGCGCGTTCGGTCAAGAGGAAGTTTCCATCATTTATACCCAGCTCAACCAATATTACGTGGTGCTCGAAGTCGCGCCTCAGTTCTGGCAGACCCCCGAAGGACTGAAGTACATCTACGTGAACTCGGCGAACGCCGGCAACGTGCCGCTCACAGCCGTCGCCAGCGCCCGCAGCAACACCATCCCCCTGTCCGTCAACCACACCAGTCTCTTCCCCTCGGTCACGGTCTCCTTCAACCTCAATCCGGGAATTGCGCTCAGCGACGCTACCCGCGAGGTCGCGCAGATGCAGCATCAACTGAACATGCCTCAAACGGTCCGTGGCTTCTTTGCCGGAACCGCACAGGCCTATCAGGTCTCGCTCTCCAGCGAGCCCATCCTGGTAGCCACTGCGTTGCTCGCCGTCTACATCGTGCTGGGTATTCTTTATGAGAGCCTGGTGCACCCGCTCACCATTATCTCCACACTGCCGTCTGCCAGCGTCGGAGCCATGCTGGCGCTCATGTTCTTCAAGATTGACCTCAACGTCATCTCCATCATTGGCATCATCCTGCTCATCGGCATCGTGAAGAAAAACGCCATTATGATGATCGACTTCGCCCTGGCCGCTGAACGCAACGAGGGCAAGTCGACCACCGATGCCATCTTTGAAGCTTGCATGCTTCGCTTCCGCCCGATCCTGATGACCACCATGGCCGCCATCATGGGTGCCCTACCGCTGGCCTTCGGCACCGGCATCGGATCGGAACTGCGCCGCCCCCTGGGAATCACCATTGTCGGCGGCCTCATTATGAGCCAGCTGCTCACGCTCTACACCACTCCGGTCGTGTATCTGTTCCTCGACCGCCTGCGCCTCCGCCTCTCGGGTAAGGAGCGCGACACGTTCCGACCCACCAACGGAAGTTTGCCGGAAGAATCCGTATAGCGGGGGCTAAGATGAAAGAACTTGATATCAAGATGCGTATGACCCACCTCAACCTCGCACTACGCTCTCCGCTGCTGGCCGCCGCTGTGCTCTCGTGCGTACTCGCCGGATGTATGGTTGGCCCCAAGTATCACCCGCCGACGACCCAAGCCCCGCCCACCTATAAAGAGTCGCCCGCGAACGTCCCGCCGAAGCCCGCGGTGCCTCCGGCAACCACATCGACCGACCCGACCCTCGGCGGCCTTGGGGACTGGACCGTCGCCCAACCTCAGGATGCCTCGCTGCGCGGCAAATGGTGGGAAATCTACGGCGATCCGGAATTGAATGCACTCGAAGAGCAGCTCAACATCAACAACCAGAACATCAAGCAGTTCTTCGAGAACTTCATGGCCGCTCGCGCCATTGTCCGCCAGGCCCGCGCCCAGCTCTTTCCGACGGTGTCGACCGCGCCTTCCTGGTCGCGTTCGCGAAGCTCGTCTAACATTGCCAACACCACGGGAGGTGCAGGAAAGGCTCCCAACGGCACCGCGAGCACGCTCATTGACCTGCCGGCTGCGGTCTCATGGGAGCCCGATCTCTGGGGCAAGATACGGAATACCGTGCGCCAGGCACAGTATTCTGCCCAGGTCAGCGCCGCCGACCTGGAAAACGAACGCCTCACCGAGCAGGCCAGCTTGGCTACCTTCTTTTTTCAACTCCGAGGACAGGATGCTCTTCAGCAGATTCTGGACGCGACGGTAGTCGCCGACCAGAAGTCCCTGGAGATCACCCGCGCTCAATATGAAACGGGACTTTCGGATCAGATTGCGGTCGTCCAGGCGGAGACCACCCTGCAGAGCGCAAAGTCGCTGGCCACCAATCTCGGCATCGCACGCGCGCAGTACGAGCATGCCATCGCGACCCTGATTGGCAAGGCAGCATCAGGCTTTTCGATTCCCGCCAAGCCGGTGCTCACTACGCCTCCGCCCATCCCGATCGGACTGCCCTCGCAGCTTCTCGAGCGCCGTCCGGACATCGCTGCCGCCGAGCGCACCATGGCCGCCACCAACGCGCAAATCGGCATCGCCTACGCCGCTTACTACCCCAACCTGACCCTTTCGGCAACTGGAGGCTTTGAAAGCTCGACATGGAAGCACCTCTTCGACGGGCCTAGCCGCATGTGGTCCGTTGGTCCCTCGGTTTCGGAGACTGTCTTCGATGCCGGCCTGCGCCGCGCCACCATTAATCAGTACGTCGCCACTTACAACGCGAATCTGGCCTCGTACCGTCAAACCGTGCTCACTGCCTTCCAGCAGGTGGAAGATGCCCTCGCTACGCTCCGCATCCTCACCCAGCAAATTCAGCAGCAGCACCAGGCGGTCGAATCCGCCAGAGTTGCTCTGGATCTGGAAATGAAGCGCTATGAAACTGGCCTTGACCCCTACATTAACGTGGTCACCCAGCAGAACATCCTGCTCTCTGCCCAACAGACTATGGCCCAGATTGAAATCCAGCGCGCCACTGCCTCTGTGCAGCTCATCGAAGCCCTGGGTGGAGGATGGGACAACTCGCGACTGCCCACCCCGAAGCAGGTCAGCGCGAAACCCGACAAAACAGATACGGCATTGCAGCAATAGCAGTTGGCAGGCCAGCGAGTGCAAAGATAAACCGGCTAGGAGCAGAGCAATCTCGGAGAACAGTTTTGCGGGATCGCCATTCGCGGCCTTGTTGATTGCTACTGCGCCCTGTTCCCCGGCTGCTTGTTCACTGCCAGTTTTGCCGGTGCCGGTTCCGCCACCAACAGGGAGGATTCCACTGCGACCCTGCATACTGCGGAAACACGGATCGCGAGCAGTTCTCGTCTGCCGTTCCCATGTAGTCGTATTCGGCTTTGCCACCCTTGAGCGGTGTTTTCAGATATTGCTCGATTGGGACGCTTTGCAAGCCCATTCCCCGCACAAGGCGGACCTCAAAGACGCTCCAGTCCGCGGCGTACAAGAGCGCCAAGCTGATCAGCAGGTACCTTGCTGTTTGTCCAAAAATTCGCAGAGATTGGGTTCGCATTGCAAGCCGCAGAAGAATTTCAGGTACGCTAAAAGACTATAGTAGTCGCTATATCTCTGATGTGGAAATTCTCAATTACGTTCAACTAGCGTTAAATGAGTCGCTGACCCTAGGTTTCGTGGCACAGCACAGTGTGCTCAACTCCAGCCTGATAGAAGCCGTTGAACCGACGGACCCGTCCGTGTCGTTTGAGCTGTGCGATCTCCAAGTTAGTTTCCACCGCAGCTTTAGTCACCAGGGTTTCGATCCTGCCGTCAGCGATGCTCCTGCAGCTGCGCGCCGCCTCCAGGCGGACCAGCTCGAACATCAGGTCGTCTACGCTTTCGCTGGAGGAGCCAACGCGACAGCGGCCTCGGCGGTGAGCAGCAGGAAGGTAAACGTCTCTTGAAGATACAAGCGGACTACGGCATCCGTGTGATTGGAATAGCCGATGGAGGTGTCCTGACCGAGGCGCAGGGCGAAGTCGCCGCCGCGGGAGGTCAGTACGAAAGCGCCGGCGATGGCGGGTGCCCAAATGATTTTGTCGTCAACCAGCCGCTTGACATGTTCCAGTACCGGATATCCGTGGTCGCTAGTCTCGGCGAGTGCGGTGTAGGCGTCGGCGCCGAACAACACAGAGTAGGGGCCGTCGACGCCGACAAGACGCAACCTGCTCAAGCCTTGGGCAATGGCTGCCGGGTACTCGCGCACATTGCTTGGGAGCGTCATGATCGGATTGCTGGTTCCCTGGCGAATGCCCCCAATGCCTGCGGCGCCATAGCCCTCGAAAATGGCGCCGTCCTCGGCAAAGGCAATCTGGCGCGCGGCGTCCTTCGCCGGTTGCCAGTCCGAATCGTTCGCGCCACGCTCGACGTCATCGATCGCCTGCCGATCCAGCTCGAACGGAACACGCAGCTCGACCAGCGCCTTCACCTCGCGCTGCCTCGCGACGATGCCGTCTCCCGGAGTCGCTATCGCACGCAGGTGACCGGTGCCGACGGCGGAGAGGCCGATGCCGCCCGGCTCCCGCACGTCGACCACGCGCCGTCCAGCGAGGTAGCGCTTGAGGGTGCGCGAAGTCTCCTCTTCGATCTGAGCCCACGCCGCCTCGGAAATGGGGGCAAGTTCGCGATGCAGATTATTCATGTGCGATGTCTCCTTTGAGGGAGCCGATGGCAAGCGAACCATCGTGCCCCGACGGTATCAAATGAGATGGCTCTGCCGCCGGAGGCACGGCTTGGGGCACTGCATCCGCAGGCTGGTCCTCGGTCACGTTTTCCAGAAATGTCGCAGACGGCACGAAGAACAGGTTTCCTGTCACGGCACGGCTGAAATCGAGCAGCCGGTCGTAGTTGCCGGGTGGTCGGCCGACGAACATGTTTTCGAGCATCTGTTCGATCGTCTGTGGCGAACGGCTGTAGCCGATGAAATAGGTGCCAAATTCACCCTGCGAGGGCCGGCCGAAGGGCATGTTGTCGCGCAGAATCTTAATCTCTTTTCCGTTTTCGACAATCGTGGTAAGTGCGTTGTGGGCTGACGTTGGCTTAACGGAATCGTCTAATTCAATGTCCGACAACTTGGTGCGGCCGATGATTCGTTCCTGAGCCTCCGTGGAGAGCGCATTCCATCCGTCAAGATCGTGGAGATATTTCTGCACGATGACGTAGCTGCCGCCGACGAACGCAGCGTCCTCGTCACCGATGAGCACAGCATCGACCACTGCTTGTCCCCTCGGATTCTCTGTCCCGTCGACGAAACCCATGAGATCGCGGTCGTCGAAGTAACGGAATCCCTGCACCTCATCTACCGGCGAAACGGCCTTTCCGATACGCGCCATGATTTGCGTGGCAATCTCAAAGCACAAATCCACGCGCTTCGCGCGAATGTGGAACAGCACGTCACCCGGCGTGGAAACCGCGTGCCGCGCTCCGGCGCGAATCTCCCGGAATAAGTGCAGCTCTGCCGGCCGGGGCGCACCAAAGAGTCGGTCCCACGCTTCGGAACCAAATCCCATGACGCAGGAGAGCCCTCCTTCAAGGTCGCGAAACTCCACTGCGCGCAACAGCGCGGGGAGGTCTCCGCAGAATGACCGCAGCGTCGCGCGATTGTCGGAGCCCGGATTTAGTGTCAAGACCAGGAAAATAGCGGCGCGGGTAAGCGGTGCGGCCACCGGTTGCGCAACGACACGCAATCCACCTGACGATTCGGGCGCACTGATCGGTTCGGACTTCATCGGATGACGTCCTGATGGGGCTGGCCGCTCTTCGAAATATCGCGCCCGTCTCGCATGCGACGTTGGGTCTGCAAGATACCTTCGTTAGCCGACTATTTTGGGCAGTCTGACGCCTCGTGTCGCATTGGAGTTGTTCGGCGCAGGAACAAAATGTCAGCCCTTATGAATCAATGGATTGCGGCGGCGCGCAGGACGGTTATTTGCAGGTGCACCGCCGGCGCGTGCCGGACAGCAGCCATCTTCCAGGAATGAGACGGTATTCAGGAGTTGCCAGAAGGAGCGCCTGATATCAGAATAAGGAAACTTATTACAAAAATCGGTTTCGCTATGTCGGAAGTTGCCTTCCGGGGCTTGCCGTCCAGCGGGATCCTGACATTTGCGAAGGAAAACACCCGATGGCGATAGAGTCCACCCAGGCAGCAACCATGACGGTGAGCGAGTTGCTCGGCAAGTTGGAGAATTCAAGGCTTACCGCCAATCATTACAAGCTCATCATCACAGCCATGCTGGGTGACATGCTTGAGTTCTTCGACTACTGGATCATCGGCTTCATCCTGGCTTTCATCGTTATTCCGTGGAAGTTGAGCTTCGGCGCCACCGCCGTCGTCTTGCTCAGCGCCGGAGTCGGCAGCCTGATAGGCGCGTTCTTCTTCGGCCACCTGGCCGACCGCATCGGTCGCAT
>JBEKQP010000030.1:0-27502 GCA_049519595.1 Candidatus Korobacteraceae bacterium
CTGGGTGTCACTCTGAGCGGCCAACGGGAGAGAAAAATCTGCTTTTGTCTTTAGGCGCGAGAGAAGCAGGTCTTTCGCTTCGCTCAGGATGACACTCGAAGATTGGCGAAGGAGGAGCTGACGACCAACAGCGCGGATTTCATTCTCTCCCTTCCCAAGGCCGAACTGCATCTTCACCTTGAGGGTTCGGTTGATCCCGAGACGCTTTCCGAACTCAGCCGGCGGCACAACACGCCGCTGCCCACCACCAATAATCGTTACCAGAATCTTGAGGACAGCGGCCGCCAGCTCTCCGTCGAAGAGGCACGCGCGGTCTACGATTACCGGGACTTCAGCGGCTTTCTGCTGGCCTTCAAGGCAGTCACCGAGCGCTTACGCACGCCCGAAGACTACGAACTGATTACTTACCGGCTCATGCAAAAACTGGCTGCGCAGCAGGTGCTGCACGCCGAAGTCTTCGTTTCGGTGGGAGTGATCTTCTGGCGCGGGCAGCCGTTCGATCCTCTGTTTGCGGGCATGGAGCGCGGGCGTGAGCGTGGCGAGCGCGACTTCGGGATGTCGCTTCGCTGGATTTTCGATGCCGTGCGTCACTTTGGCCCCGAGGAGGCGCGCAAGGTGGCTGAGAAAGCCATCGAGTGCCGCGAGCGCAACGTAGTGGGCTTCGGCATTGGCGGAGATGAACGGCGTGCCGCGCCCGAACTGTTTCGCAATGTCTACGGTCTGGCCCGCGACCACGGGTTGCGCCTGACCTGCCATGCCGGCGAGAGCGCGGGGCCGGAGTCCATACGCGGTGCGCTCGACATCGGCAGTGAACGCCTCGGACACGCGCTCACGCTGATTGACGACGAGGGTCTGCTGCGCGAAATCGTGGAGCGCCAGATACCGCTGGAAATCTGCCTCAGCAGCAACCTGCGCACGGGCTGTTGCCCTTCCCTGAGCAGTCATCCCATCCGTAGGTACTATGACGCAGGTGCATGTGTGGTTCTGAATACGGACGACCCGGCTATGTTCCTTACGTCACTTTCGCGGGAGTATGAAATAGCGCAAGATAGCTTTGCCTTCTCGGACGTGGAACTACGGCAGTTGGCGCGTAATTCGTTCCGCGCCTCGTTCCTACCCGATCAAAGGAAGCAGGAGCTGCTGGCATACGCGGCATCCGCGGAAAGGTTCCCCCATGACACTACCCCGGATCACGATCGAGATCGACGATGAATCGTTGTGCATCAGCCGAAGCAGGGAGGCGGTCGCCTTCCGCTGGAGCGAGATTCGCCGGATTGTCGCCTACAAGCGGGACTGTCTGGCCGCCGATCAATTGTGTTTTTCGATCAGCGACGGCGATTGGGAAACCGAATTGAACGAAGACATGGAAGGATGGCCGGAATTGATACGCCAGTTGCCGGCAAAATTACACGAATTTCCGGCGGAGTGGGAGTGGTCCCCCCGTCTCGCTCAGCCGGCTGTCGCCAACACTACGATTCTGTTTGAGCGCTAAGCTGGCGCGTTCCCGTCCGGCTGATCCCCCAGGGCCGGGCGGGGATTTTACTTCCCTTCTTGCCGCGAACGCTTGCCTCCGCAGGTACAGCTCGGGTTAAGATAGTCCGACCCAAAGCGTTTCCAAGGTTGATGTACCCAGTACTCGCACCAACTGGCTGAATGCCGGCTCCCGCGGGATACACTCTCCGCGAAACTGGTCTAGCGAAAGGAACCCAGCATGCGCACCCAGACCGTAGAGATTCTCCGGCACGCCGAACGTGCCGTTCCCGAAGAAGCTGCCGCCATTCTTGCCGCGGGACTGGTCGCCCACGTGGGATTCGTTGTGGACGGCCTGCCGCACGTCGTCCCCATGAGTTATCAATACGACCAGGCCGAGCCGGGTGTGCTCTATCTGCACGGAGCGCTGGCGAGCCGCCTGTTCACAACGCTTCTTCAAGGCAACCAGGCATGTATCTCGGTAACGCTGCTCGATGGAGTCGTCTTTTCCAAAAGCGCGAAGTATCATTCGCAGAACTATCGTAGTGTGGTCTGTTACGGACGTGCCAAGCCGGTGGAAGAACGCGCCGCCAAGGCGAAGATGTACGAGGCCATGATCGCGCGTTACACGCCGGGGCGCATCGCCGGTCGCGATTACCTCTCCGCCACCGACTCGGACGTCGATGCCTCGGCTGTGCTCGCCTTCCACATCGAGTCCTGGAGTGCGAAGGCGCGCCGCGGCGGGCCCAAGGGACCACATGACGCGGATGAAAACTCGCCGGGCACCTCCGGCGTGTTGGCGCCTCCGCACCCGTAATGGAACTGGCCCAGCCTGTGAAGTAGAATGACTTTGCGATGCCTGCTTCCGTGCGTTCGTTCGCAAAAATAAATCTAGGATTGGCGATTGGGGCCAAGCGGGACGACGGCTTCCATGAGCTGCGGACCATTTACCAGACCATCGCCTTGCACGACGTTGTCCGGGTTGATGTCAGCCGCGGCACGGGCATCGAGATCCGGTGCAAGGACGCGCGCGTTCCCAGCGACGAGACCAACACTTGCTGGCGCATCGCCGAACGCGTGATGCGATCGCTCAAACAACGCGGCAAGGTGGTTATTAACATCGAAAAGAAACTTGCCGTGCAGGGCGGCATGGGCGGCGGGTCATCGAACGCCGTGGCAACCCTGTTCGCCCTGGAGCGAGTGCTGCGGGCGGAGTTACCTGCGCGCGAGCGATTGCGCATCGCCGCCGAGGTCGGCTCCGATCTGCCGCTGTTCCTGGTCGGCGGCACGGTGCTGGGTTGCGGCCGAGGCGAAGAGGTTTACCCGCTGCCCGATCTTCCCGCCATCGCCTGCGTCATTGCGACTCCCGAGATCGGCGTCTCGACACCGGAAGCGTTTCGGAGATGGGACGAACTCCGGTCCCAGGAAGGCAAATTGACGCCTCAGGCCTCGTCCACTACAATAGGGGAGTTCAGCCGTTCGGCTTTTGAGTGGCTGAGCGGAACCTTATCCGGTGTTCCCGCTGCGAGCGGGGACCGGGCCGAGACGCTGCTTCTCGACCTCGTCCGAGCCGGGATCGAAAACGACTTCGAACGCGTCGTCTTCCCTGTGCATCCCGAACTTCGCGAAGTCAAGCGTCTGCTGGAAAGAAACAATTCGAGCTATGCGTCTCTATCGGGCTCCGGTGCGACGCTTTACGGTTTATATAAAATGCCGGAGCAGGCCGAGGAAGCGGCTGAAGCGTTGCGCGAGGCGGGCATTTCTGCAGAGGCAACGGTGACGGTCGGGCGCGGCCGTTATCTGGAGCAGCGGTTCGTATAGGTCATGAGTTGCCGGCGGAGATCTGGTCCGCTATCCAGGTGTTGGGCGGTCGACTAATGGTAGGTCAAGTGCCTTTGGAGCACTTTGTCTAGGTTCGAATCCTAGCCGCCCAGCCAGGATTGAGGCGTGGGCAAGCGTGGCGTCAGGTGGGCGCTGGGAATTCAGTTTCGGGGAGGCAAACACGGATGGATTCAGCGACAAAGACAAGCTCGTTGCAGCCCTCGACGGTTGCGCCAGATTCGCGTCCAGAAATTGCTGATGCGGCTGGCACGGCGGCAGCAACGAGTGATAAGAAAGCGCTGGAGACGAAGACGGATCGTAAACCCATTCGCGCCCGTCAAGACGATAAGTTCAAGATTTTCTCCGGGACTTCCAATCTCGCGCTTGCCAAGGAAATCTGCGAATTTCTCGGAATGCCTCTCGGCCAGTGTCACCACACACAGTTTTCCGACGGCGAAATCTACGTGCAGATTCAGGAGAACGTACGCGGCTCCGATGTCTTCATTGTGCAGCCTACCTCTGATCCGGTGGCGCACAACCTGATCCAGCTCCTGCTGATGATTGATGCCCTCAAACGGGCTTCGGCGCGCCGCATCACGGTCGTCATTTCATACTTTGGATATGCCCGCCAGGACCGCAAAGATAAGCCGCGTGTGCCCATTTCCTCGAAGCTGGTGGCCGACCTGCTCACTACGGCGGGTGCGGATCGTGCGCTAATCGTCGATCTGCATGCGCCGCAAATTCAGGGGTTCTTTAATATTCCTGTCGATCACCTGTTTGCCTCGCCAGTGCTGGTGGATCACTTCCGCAAGCTGAATCTGCCGGATTTGACGGTGATTTCACCCGACGCCGGCGGCGTGGAACGTGCCCGCTTCTTTGCCAAGAAGATGAATGCGGCCTTGGCCATCGTTGACAAGCGCCGCACCGACATGAACGTTACCGAGGTAATGCATGTCATCGGCGACGTCGACGGGCGCTCGTGCCTCATTATCGACGACATCGTCGATACGGCGGGCACACTGGTCAAGACTGTCAGTGCTTTGCTTGACGCCGGTGCGCGCCAAGTCTATGCCTGTGCTTCACATCCGGTGTTGTCGGGACCGGCCATCGAAAGGATTTCGCAATCGGCTCTGACCGAGCTGGTTGTCACCAACACCATTCCGCTATCCGAGGCGGCACGCAACGAGCCGAAGATCAGGGTGTTATCCATCGCCGGCCTGATTGCACGTGCCATTCAGTCGATTCACGAGGAGACTTCGGTCAGCAGATTGTTCACTTAGCCGATTCGCCGGCGGGTGCCGAATCCGGATTTCCGGAAGCACCGAGCCGAGCCAGGACGCAGAAGGAAACGGAATTATGTCTACAGCAGCCAATTTAGTGGAAGCCAAGCCGCGCGAGGCGAGCGACAAGAACGCCGCCCGGCGTCTACGCCGCACTGGTTCAATTCCGGCCGTTTTGTATGGCGCCGGAGGCCAGCCCAGGGCAATTGCAGTCGATCCCAAGCAGATCATCAAGATCCTGCACTCCGAGTCAGGCCATAACACCATCATCGACGTTTCGCTCGACGGCGAGCAGGCCAAGGCGATGATCGTCGATTGGCAGAACGAGCCCATCAAGGGCCACCTGCTCCATGTCGACCTGAAGCGGATCGCCATGGATAAGGTACTGCAGATCAGCGTACCTATTCTGTTGAAGGGCGAATCGATTGGCGTCAAAACCGAGGGTGGCGTTTTGGATTTCGTGCTTCGCGAGATCGAAATCGAATGTCTCCCCGGAGATATTCCCCGGCACATCGAATGCGACATCAGCGCCCTGGTGTTTGGTCAGCCCATCCGGGTTTCCGATCTGCCGCATCCTGAGAAGATCAAGTTCTTGACCGATCCGACTTTCCTGGTCGCTCACGTTGTCGCAATCAAGGAAGAGGTTGCGCCAACCGTGGAAGCCGCCGCCGAAGAAGCCGCTGCCGGACCGACCGAACCCGAGGTCATCAAGAAGGGCAAGGGCGAGGAAGGCACGGAAAAAGAGGCTCCGGAAGGCAAGAAAGAGGCCAAAGAAGGAAAGAAAGAGAGCAAGGAAAGCAAGAAGTAGTTGTTCGATGGCCGTTGTCGGCCGCGTGTTCCCGGTTGAACACCCCAATAGACGCAAAGACGTCGCCCGTTGGGGTCTTCGGGGAAAACGATGCAGCCCATGGCGGCCCGCCGCGACAGCGAGCAACCATAGAACGAGGAACTGGTGAAACTGATTGTCGGGCTCGGAAATCCGGGCATCGAGTACCAGTTCACGCCGCACAATATGGGTTTTTTGGCGATCGACCGGTTGGCCGAGCGCTGCGGAGTGAGGGTAGACAACCGGCATTGTAGGGCCGCCACAGCTCGGGCCCGTGTGGCAGACGTTCCGGTTTTGCTGGCAAAGCCGGAAACGTACATGAACCTGAGCGGCATTTCGGTTGCCGCGCTGGTTGAGGAATATGGGGCGGAGCCGCAGAAGGACCTGATCGTGATTTACGACGATCTTGATTTGCCCTTCGGAAGCGTTCGGATTCGCGAGCGTGGCAGCGCCGGCAGTCATAAGGGGATGATCTCGGTGATCGGCGAGTTGGAGACGCAGGAGTTGCTGCGGATTCGATTGGGAATCGCGCCGGAACATGCGATCACCAGCGGCAAGGACTACGTGCTCTCGCCGTGGAGGTCGAAGCTGGACCCGGTGGTCGACGAGATGCTGGATGCGGCTGCCGATGCGGTGGAGATCATACTGCGAGAGGGTCCGGGAGCGGCGATGACCCGCTTCAACCGCAAAGTGCCGCCGCCGGATGAGGCGGAGCAGCCGCGTAAGGAAGAGTGATTTGCGGGTCAAAGCCCGCCAGCCGGTGAAAGCCGTGGCTGGGCTTGATGAGCGAAAGCCGGAATGCCCGGCGAACTTGGCCGGAGTGACAAAGAGTTCGGAGAATACAATGCAGCGTACTTACGAAATTATGTTCATCGTTCGCCCTGACCTGACCGACGAGGATGTCGACAAGTTGGTGGCGACGATGGAGACGAATATCACCAGTGCAGGCGGCGTCATTACCGGCACTCAGCGCATGGGCAAGCGACGCATGGCCTACTCGGTCCGCAAGTTTAACGATGGCAATTACATTCTGCTCAACGTCGAAGGCGCCGGGGGCGTGGTGAAAGAGGCGGAACGCCGCCTGCGCGTGGCTGAACAGGTGATCAAATTCATCACCGTTCGCACCGACGAAGAAGGTAAGCGGCTGGAGAAGGTTCGCCTGATTCGCGAATCGCACCGCAGGGGACAGGGCAGGCAGGCGGCGGAAGCCGCCGGCGCCAACGAACCGAGTCCGGGAGCGGAGCCCGCCTCGCTCGAGGTCTAACCCCCGTGGTTTGCTCAGGCGCTACGCTACCCTTCAGGGTGGGCCGCAAGCGCATCCGGACCGGCTATCCGGTCCAGCAGTTCTTATCGCGACAGTGCTCGGTTGATCCTGTGCTGACGAGTGGGAAACAGGTCATTGAGCGGGATCGCAGTGAAGGAGAATTATGGCAGACGAGAATACCAATACGGCAGCTCCGGCTGCTTCTGAGAGCTCTGCACCCGAACCGGGTCCACGGCCTAGTCCTAGCGGGCGCCCCGGTGGCGGTCCGCGCAGCGGACAGCGTCCGTCCGGTCCTGGCGGCGGGCGTGAAGGCGGACGCAAGTTCTTTCGCCGCAAGAAGGTGTGCAAGTTCTGTACGGAAAAAATTGACAATATCAATTACAAAGACGTGCGACTGCTGTCGCAATTTGTTGCCGAGAGCGGAAAGATCGTTCCGCGCCGCCTGACTGGAGTATGCACTCCGCATCAGCGTCGGCTGACGGCAGCCATCAAGCAGGCGCGCAACATAGCCCTGCTGCCGTTTGCCGCTCGTCATTAAGCGATCGGCATTAAGCAATCGGGCGGATGCCGCAATTCCACCGGTCATTTTGAGCCGGCCAGAGCGGACCCGCCCGGGCTGAAGCTCAGTTTGCTCCAGCGGTTCAAGATTTCAGGAATTCTTTCAGGAATTCTTAGGGAGTTTTACAATGGAAGTTATTTTGAAGGAAGATGTCCCGAAGCTCGGCTCCCGCGGCGACGTGGTGAAGGTTGCCGAAGGATACGGACGTAACTATCTGCTGCCCCGCAAACTCGCCATTGAAGCTAGCGCGACCAACAAGGCCGTCATCGAGCAGATGAAAGCCTCCTCCGTGCGCCGTGGCGTCAAAGAGAAATCCGATGCCGAATTGCTGGCTAAACAATTCGACGGGGTCAACCTGCAGTTCACCCGCCGCTCGGGCGAAAACGACCAGTTGTTCGGCTCGGTGACTTCGGCCGACATCGCGCACGAACTGGAGCACCGCGGCTTCAATATCGATCGCCGCAAGTTGCAGCTCGATGAGCCGCTCAAAGCCCTGGGTGAGTTCACCGTTCCCATTAAGCTGCATCGCGAAGTCACGACTACCGTTAAGGTGACGATAGCGAAGGAAGTGGTCGAAGGCGAACAGCCATCGGCTTGATTCTGTCCGGTTCAAGTCAAAGACTCCCCCTTTCGCCAGGCAGGGAGTCTTTGGCTGCCTCGCATTGTGAGCTGCGCACAGGTCCACCGGATGTTGAGAAACGGGTTGGTCTGGGCATACAAGTCATTGCGTTGTAATTATTTGGCTCACACATTCTGTAGCGACCCCGTTGCCTTTTTAGCGCGCAACCCGCCAAACCGGATTCGCCAACATACCTGCTAACCAATCGTCTTTTCTTTCGTCCAACAGAGTCAGGTGTCGCCCCGAGGCAGGGGTAACGAGAGATCAGGTGGCGCGGCCATGTCAGGCGAGGCGATGGTGGCAGCTTTTCCGTCGGGAAATTACGATGGAAGAGAGGGCTTACAAGGAATTTCAGGATTGATTGCCCCCCAGCGAACGGGAGCTATGCTCGGGCAGAATGCCGGCCGGGTTAACGATGCGGAACTGATCCGTGAAGCGCAGCGCGGCAATCGCGCCGCTTTCGAGGAATTGGTCCGTCAATACGATCAGGCTGTGCTCAGGCTTGCGCTCCGCCTCACCGGCTCCGAGCATGATGCGAAGGACATTTACCAGGAAGCATTTCTCAAGGCTTACCGCAATCTTGCCGGCTTTCGCTTCGAGAGCTCGTTTTACACCTGGATTTACCGCATCGTCACCAATCTCTGCCTTGACTATCTGCGCCGGAAACAGACGCGCAAAGAGGAACCGCCAGTGGCGAGCGACGCCGATGGGCAGGAACTCAATCTGCTCGAACAGGTGGCCGACGAACGTCCGGGAGCCAGCCCTGAACGCAACCTGATGCAACGTGAACTTGCCGCTCGCATTGTGCTGGCACTCAAGAAGTTGACCCCGCGCGAGCGAATCGTCTTTGAAATGAAGCACTATGAGGGACTGCGGCTGCGCACGATTGGCGAGGCGCTGAACACCACCGAGGAGACCGTCAAGAACACGCTGTTCCGCGCAACCCAGAAGTTGCGCGCCGCATTGACGAACGCACGGTGAAGGCCACGGACGACAAGAGGAAGAAGTTATGAACTGCGAGTGGGTGCAACAAAACGTAACGCTTTACCTCTACAACGAGCTGCCCGATGATGAGCGCTTCGAGTTGGAGCAACACGCCAAGCGCTGCCAGGAATGCGCCGCGGTCATCGGCGAGTTCCAGGGCTTCCACCAGCAGCTCGACGCCTTGCCGAAGCTGGAGGTGACGCCGAACCTGCTGACTTCGGCCCGCATGGAGCTTCAGGAGCGGTTGGAGACAGCAGAGCAGTTGCAGGGTTGGCGGCGATTCGTCATGGACCCGGTGGCTTGGCTGCATCGGTGGCGATTCTCGCCTGTGCTGGCGGCCGTGATCTTCATCCTGGGCTTTGGCGCGGGCCTGGGCACGATGTATCGTGTGGTGGGCAGCGTTCGCGGCGCCGTGGGCATGAGTGCGACGAGCGCGCAAGCGCATGCCGAGGCTTCCATCTCCGGCATACGCACGATTCAGCAGGAAGCCGGCACCAACCAGATCAAAATCCAGTACGACAAGACCACCCCGGAGCAGGTACAGGGCTCGCTGAGCGATCCGGAGATCCAGCAATTGCTGCTTTACGCGACGAAGAACAATTACAACTCAGGTGTGCGAATGGACTCCGTCGACGTGCTCCGGCAGAAGCCCGAGGATGGCCGCATCCGCGAAGGGCTGGTGTTTGCCTTGCGATATGACAGCAACCCCGGGGTCCGGCTCAAGGCGCTGGAGGCGGTTACGCCGTATGTACGCGGAGATATTCGCGTGCGTAACGCGGTTGTGGAAGCACTGTTGAATGACAACAACCCCGGCATCCGCATGGGCGCACTGCACGCCCTGGAAGCTAGCCGCGCCGATACCAGCGTGCGCCAGGCGTTGCAACAGTTGGCCAAGGATGACCCCAATCCTTACATCCGGACGGAATCGCGGAAGATGCTTACTTCCATGCCGGAGATTGATTGAAGTGCGCTGTCCATTAGAGAGAGATCGCTATTGATCGGCATTGGCAAACTCGACACTTGGGCCGCCTGGACGCGGCGCGGAAGCCGCATCGGTTTCGCATTCGCTCTGGTGCTGCTGCTGGCGGGTGTAGCCAGCGCGCAGGCCACGCGCGTCTACCGCGACGGGCAGTCTTGGGTGGAGGAAAGCAGCGGCACCCTGCCGGCCTCCCGTGCTCTGCGGGTGAATACTCCGCTGGGCAGCGTGAAAGTGGAGGGCAACGGTGGCGGCCTGCGCTGGACCGTGCGCAAGCGCTTCTTTGCCGGCAGCGAGGAGGAGGCAAAACGCGAGTTCGCACGTTTCCGCGTGAACGCTTCCCGCAACGCTGAAGGCGCGCTTCTGGAGGTCAACGACGAGTCGCATACGCGGGGACGCTTCGATGCCGAATTCGAACTTCACATCCCGGCGACGATGGAATGGGTCCGGATCGGAAGCGGGAATGGAGATATTACGGTCATCGGCGTGACTTCGCGCCTCGATCTGAGCACCCGGGCTGGCGACGTGGCCGTGGACAAGGTCAATGGCGCCGTGCGCGCGCTGACGCAGGGCGGCAATCTCAAGTTTGGGCAAATCAACGGCGATCTGCTGGCACGAACCGGTGGCGGAAACATTACTCTCGGTTCCTTGCAGGGCCACCGCATCGAGGCTCAAACTCTCGGCGGGAATATCGACCTCGGGGTAGTTGGAGGCGGTGTTGTGCAAAGCGACGGCGGCAACGTGACGCTGCAACGATGTACCGGACCTCTCCATATCACCACCAGGGGCGGCAACATAACCGTCGGTGAGGCCGCTAACGGTCCGGTGACGGTTAGCACCGGCGGCGGCAACATCCGCGTGGGCTCCAGCAAGGGTCCGGTCGTCGCCAGGACTGCCGGGGGAACCATCGAACTGTGGAAGTTGGCGCACGGAGCAGACGCGCAGAGTGGAATCGGAAGCATTCAGGCCGAATTTCTTGGCTCTTCGGACGCCGGTCAATCCGCGCTGCATACCGGAGGCGGCGACATCGTGGTTTACGTGAAAAGTGGTGTGCCCCTTACCGTACGCGCGACGACGGATATAGCGGCTGGGCAAGGCATCAGGTCAGATTTCCCGGAGATGAAGGTCACGGCCGAAGACGGAGGCTGGGGACCAAGGACGATGTACGCCGAAGGAGCCCTGAGCGGTGGTGGTCCCCTGCTGAATCTCCGTACTTCGATCGGGCAAATCGATATCCGTCAAAAGCCGTGAGGAACTATGAAGCGTCAAATCTATCTCCCGTTGATTCTGCTGTTTAGCTTGCTTGGTTCGGTAGCTGCGGCGGGTCAAGACTGGCCTGATCCACCGGCGAGGCATGGCTCTTATCTGGGGATCATCATTCGCAACGTCACGCCCGAGCGTGCACAGGCCCTGAAGTTGAAGAGTGCCTCGGGGGCCGAGGTGACGATGGTCGACCAGGATGCACCGGCCGGAAAGGCCGGCCTGCGGGAGTACGACGTGATCGTCAGCTTTAACGGCAACCAGGTCGAAAACGACGATCAACTCCGCGACTTTGTTCGCCAGACACGGCCGGGGAGCACGGTAACGATTGGCTTCATGCGCGGCGGACAAGCGATGAGCGTGCAGGTCACGCTGGCTGATCGCGCAGTCGCCTCGATGTTCCCCCATGCGGCGCCTCCGGCGATGCACGGCTTCCCAGGGTTTCCTGCCATGCCGGACTTCGAATTACCGTTCATCAACACCTTGCACCTTGGCCAGACGGGAGCCGTGCTGGAGAACCTGACCCCGCAGCTCTGCGAATACTTTGGGGTTAAAAACGGACGCGGCGGCGTGTTGGTGCGTTCGGTCGAGAGTGGGAGCCCGGCGGCGGCGGCCGGGTTGAAAGCCGGAGACGTGATCGTGCGGGTCGAAAAGGATGCGGTGGCAGACCTCCGCGACTGGCTGCGCGCTGCGCGCGGCCACAGCGGCCCAACCGCGCTTACCATCGTCCGCGACAGACGAGAGGTAAATCTCTCGATCAACATGCCAGGGCGAAATCGCCGCTCTTCGACGCTGCCGCCAGGCTGGTAGCGCGTTGCGAGACCTTACAAGTGAAGGTTTTGAAGGGTGCGGGCTTCAGCCCGTACGTAAGACAAGAAAAATCAATGAGGCTTTAGCCTCTGAGGGACCTCGGTTCTGCTGGCAAGGCTGGTTCAGAGTTTCCCTAACGGGAGGACAGTTCCGATTGACGCGTTGCTGGGAGCGGCGAGCCATCGACCGTCTTTTCCCTCCGCTCTCTCAGTGTGGTCTGTTCGTAGGTGTAACGGATGCGGTGGACTACCGTGATCGTCGACAGCACGGCAAGCACCCAGAGCACCGGCGCCATGCGGTTGAACAAGGCACCGATGATGATCAGCACGATCCGTTCCGGGCGCTCCATGAAGCCGACCTTACACTTTTCGATCATGCATTCGGCCCGCGCCCGGGTGTAGCTCACCATCACCGAGCTGGTCATGACAAAAGCCACCATCACCAGGTAGAAGAAGCGATGAGCCCTGGCGTAGTAAACCAGTAGTCCGAAAAACAAAACCACATCGCTATAGCGGTCGACCACGGAGTCAAAGAACCCGCCGAATTCGGTCACCTGGTTGGTGGCGCGGGCTACGCGGCCGTCCACCATGTCAAAAATGCCTGCGCCAATAATGACGACGGCAGCCCAGCGGAACAGCAGGGGTTGATTGTTATCGGCGCTGGCGAAACCGAAGAGCAGCGCTGCGCCAACGTTGATAACCAAGCCGATGAAGGTGAGCAGATTAGGCGAGATTCGCGTCAGCGCCAAGCCGTCGACGATCTTGTACAGCACTACTCCGCAGGCGCGTCCAAAAGTACTCGTCCAGGTCATTCGGCCTCGTCGTGAATGGTGGTGAGTTTCAAGATTTCCAGTTCGCGGTTCCCCGTCGGAGTGACCACCATCGCCGTATCGCCGACTTTCTTTCCTATCATCGCTTTGCCGATTGGGGAAGAAGTCGAGATAAGGCCCTTCTTTACGTCGGATTCCTCGCTGGTGACCAGCTTGTATTCGATTTCCTCACCTTTAGTGGCATCGTAGATCACTACCGTCGAGCCAAGTGCCGCCCGGTCGCGAGGAATATTGTTCATGTTGATCATGGAAAGATCGGAGACGCGTTTTTTGAGCTGGCCAAGACGGGCGCGGACGAACTCCTGCCGCTGTTTGGCCATGTGATACTCAGCATTCTCGCTAAGATCGCCCATCGCGACCGCCTTCTTCAGTTCCTTGGGCAATTCGACATTCAGCTCGTGTTCGAGGATCTGAATCTCCTCTTGGAGCTTTTTCTTTATGTGCTCTGGCATCCTGTGGGACTCGCTATTAATCAGACTTATTATACCGCGCCTTGTCGGCCTCCAGCGCGGAGAGACCGCCCTTGGCAAATGGACGGATTGCATCGTAATACGATTGTTTTCGCCGTCGAAAGTGGATTGACCACGCTCTGGCGGTTCCCGTATACTTAATTATGTTTCCGTGTGTTCAGGCGTCGCTGGACGTTAATGTTGGGCAGGCATGAATTCCTTAAATTTTGGTATCGGCGACAAGGTGGTTTACCCCAATCACGGTGTAGGTATCATTGAACAGATCAGCAGCCGGACCATGGGCAGCACCGTTGAAAGATTCTATCTCCTCCGCATTAAGGCCAGCAGCCTCAAGGTCATGGTTCCCTTCCATAACGTCGTCAGTGTTGGTCTGCGGCGGGTGGTAAAGAACGGCGAAATCCAGAAGATTCTCGAGTACTTGACCGACGGTAAGTGCGAAAACCACAGCGACTGGAAATATCGGTTCAAGGAAAATTCCGACAAAATGCGTACTGGCTGCCTGATGGATGTGGCTGCCGTGCTGAAGAGTCTGCTGCAGTTGGGGCAGCAGAAGCCGCTCAGCTTCCGCGAAAAGAAGATGCTGGAGCGTGCCCGTTATCTGCTGGTCAGCGAACTGGCTATGGCCCGGAATTGGGAGGAAACGGAAGTCGAGGACGAACTCCGCCGGGTGCTCGCAAAATCCAAACTACGCTTTCCCGAGGCCTCGCTCACCGAAGCCTGAACCGCTGGCCTCCATCCTCGCAAACCTCTCGCCAATTGCTGGAATCTAAACGAATCATGAGCGGGACACTACACATCTTTCGCCGCCGCATCGTAAACGGGGGCGATACCTATCAACTGAACTACACCACGGCAGGCAGCACCTTTGCCAAAGTCTTCGGCTCGCACCACGAACTCCACAATTTCCTACTGGAACTGGGATTGGAGCGTTCTGCTCTGGACAGCGCCTTGACGGCCCTGACACGCTCCGGGAACCTCACGCTCGATGATCTCGATGTGAGTCCGCAGCAGGCTGCCGCCCTCGGCATGACGCATGCTGAGGTTGATTTCTAGAGCGTTTCCGCTTAAACGCATACGTGGGGCCAGCCTCCACGTTCATGGGAACCGCCAACAGTCGCGCCGAATGCCGTGAAGCCGTTCTCCTATTACCCGATAAACTGAGACTCTCCGTTGCGTCGGCTGCCTCTATACTTAATTCATGGCTGTTGAACCTATCGCTCCAGGCCGCATTCTTGCCCTCGACGTCGGCTCGAAGACGATTGGCCTGGCGGTCAGCGACGCGCTTGGCATCACCGCTCAAGGCATGGAGACGATTCGGCGCAGGAACAAGCGCTTTGATCTAGCCGCGCTGCATTCGGTGGTCCGCCGCCTCGGAGTGACCGAGTTGGTGGTTGGGCTGCCGCTGAGGCTCAGCGGCAAGGTGGGAACGCAAGCGGAAAAGGTCAGCGCCTTCGCCGCAGAGCTTCGAGAAAAATTCAAGATTCCGGTTCACCTCTGGGACGAGAGATTGACCTCGGCTGAGGCCAACCGCATCCTGAAAGCGTCGGAAATTTCGATCCGTAAGCGCGCGGGAGCGGTCGACCGGCTGGCGGCGGTATTGATTTTGCAGAATTTCATGGAAAATCGGCTGTCGGCGGCCACCCGACACGAGGTCGAAGACGTCTAGCCGCCTGCTAGACTCGCCTTGCGAAAGGTAGGGGTAGCAACCAGCCCGGCGCTAGTAGCTCCGAGTTTGCTTCTCGACTCCCGGACGGCGGTTGCACCGGCTGGGGGCCTTCATAGACTGAAACATGCGCTTCGTTCTTAAGCTGGTTGTGCTCGTGATTGCGGGGTTCGCCGCGTGGCTCGGATGGTCACTCCTCGTGCCGCTGGCTCCAGCGCACGAAACGTTCGTCCTTTTGCCTCCGGGTCTGCCCACAAGGCAAATTGCCCAGCGGCTCGAGGCTAGTGGTGTCATCCGCAGCCGGCGTGCTTTTCTGCTGATTCATTACTGCCAGCGGTCCCGTACGCTGAAGGCTGGTGAATACCGTTTTGATGCGCCTCAGAATACGGTCCAGGTGTTCGGCAAGTTGGCGCGGGGCGAAATTTACACCCATACGGTTGTGATACCGGAGGGCTTCAATATCTATGAGGTGGCGCAAGCCATACAACAGGCAGGGTTGGGAACAGCGAACGATTTCCTGGCGGCAACGCGGGTAGAGATAGGGTTGGTACGCGGCTTCGACCCGCAGGCAGCCTCGCTGGAAGGCTACCTGTTTCCGGACACGTATCAGTTCACGCGCACGCAGAGCATGCATGACATGGTGCAGGTAATGGTGCGGCGTTTCGAGCAGGAATCGCGGCAGATTGGGTTGACCGAAAACGTTCACGCCGTGGTCACGATGGCGTCCATCGTGGAAAAGGAAACGGCGATTGATTCCGAACGCCCGCTGGTGGCCGGCGTTTACTACAACCGGCTGCAACGCCAGATGCCGCTGGCGGCCGATCCAACCGTCGTCTACGCGGCGCTGTTGAACCAACGGTATCGCGGTGCCATATACCAGAGCGATCTTCAGTTCGATTCTGCTTACAACACCTACAAGCATCGTGGCTTGCCACCCGGGCCAATTGCCAATCCCGGAATCGCATCGCTCAAGGCGGCGATGAATCCGGACCGCTCGGATTACCTCTACTTTGTTGCCAACGGAGAGGGTGGACACCGGTTTACCAGCAGCTACGAGGAGCATCTTCGCAACGTGGCTGCACTGCGGCATCGGCAACGGCAGAGCATGAAGCGCTGATTAATTTGGAACGGTTCCCACGGGCCGAAACTGCGCTCATGGCAAATCCTTTCGGGTGTTTATACTCGGGTGTTTATACTGAGAGGGCACCGTCTGTACAAACTGCGAACCCGGACAGGCCATGAACCTGCACTCTCGAATTCTTACGATTGCCGTGCTGGCTTTTTCGCTGACCTTTACCGGCTGTTTGTTCCGGTCTCACAAGGTTCAGTCGAACATTAGCCATGCCCCATTGCAGGCGGCGAGTCAGACGCAGCTGGTGGACAAGCTGAACACGCTCGCCAACGCAGTTCACACGATGAGCGCCTCAGTCGAGATTTCCACCACAGTCGGCGGAGTCAAGAAGGGCACGGTCACCGAGTACTCGAATATCACTGGCTATATCCTGGCCGAAAAGCCGTCTAAGCTGCGCATGATCGGGCAGTTCCCCATCGTCAAGAACCGGGCCTTTGACATGGTGAGCAATGCGCAAGGATTCGAATTATGGATTCCGGCGAAGAACCGGTTCATCATCGGTCCCAGCGAGGTGACCAAGCCCTCTCCAAACGCCCTGGAAAATCTTCGTCCAAAGATCATTCTCAATGCGATTCTGTTTCGTCTCGTGCAATCCGATGAGATCGCGGTGGTGGAAGCCAGAGTTCAGGAAGTTACGGAAATAAATCCCAAGGAGCAGAATTTCAAGAAGAGGCTGACCCAGCCGAACTATATCCTCGACGTGATCGGCAAGGATCCGGGTTCCGGACAGTGGTATCTTTCACGCAAGATCTACTTCGACCGCGCCAATCTGTTGCCCTATCGCCAACTTGTCTTCGACCAGCAAGGAGACATCGCGACGGACGCACACTACAGCGATTACAAGGATTTCCAGAGCATTCCATTCCCGACGGATATCCAGATCCAGCGGCCACAGGAGGAGTACACGATCGGCCTCAAGATCACCAAGCTCACTTTGAACAAGCCTTTCACGCCGGACCAGTTCGAGTTGACTCAGCCCCCCGGAGCACAAGTCGTACGCTTGGATGGAAGCCAGGGGCAGGGCTCGACCCCGGCGGCGAGTTCGATAGAGGCCCCACGCTAGGGCATGTCCAGAGTCGATAAACCCTTAGCTGTCACCGCCGGGCACGGATGGCGGAAGGTGCATCCCGCGATCTAGAACTGGTTGCATAAATATTTCTTTGAAGGGGCGCGGCTTTAGCCGCGCCGCCCAGAGCCAGCGATGGCGCGGGCTTTAGCCCCTGAGGGAATTGTTGATTTTTCCAAAATGCATTTATGCAACCAGTTCTAGACCGGGTTCCACCCTCCCTCACCATGTGACGGATACCGCGCCGTTGCTTTATCCTCGATATGAATGAATAAACTAGTAATTTCCAACCTTGTGCATCGACCTGTACGGTCGGCAATCAGCATTGTGGCGATCGCGATCGAGGTTACTCTTATTCTGCTGATCGTCGGGCTTTCGATCGGTATGTTGCGCGACAGCGCCGAGCGCACCAGGGGAATTGGCGCCGACGTGATGGTTTCACCTCCCGGTTCCTCGTTTCTGACGGGAATCACCGGCGCTCCGGTTTCCATCAAGGTGGCTGACGTGCTGCGCACGGTTCAGCACGTAACGGCGGTAGCCCCGGTCATCATGCAGGTAAACACCGCCGGCGCTCTTGAGGTGATTTACGGCATCGATCTGACACCCGATTCGACGAACAGCTACAACAACGTGGGACCGCCGTTTCATTACCTGGCCGGCGGCTCGTTCCAGGGGCCGGACGACATGCTCGTCGACGACTATTTCGCGACCCAGCAGCACGTTCAGGTCGGCCAAAAGTTGGAGTTGCTGAACCACCAGTTCCGGGTGAGCGGAATCGTGGAACACGGCAAGGGAGCGCGCAAGTTTTTGCCCATCAAGACGCTCCAGGATCTGATTGGCGCCCAGGGCAAAGCTTCCATGTTCTACGTCCGGCTGGATAGTCCTGCGAATGCCAATGCCGTGGTAGCGGCCATCAAACAGATTCCGGGTATGGAGCGGTACTCCGTGCGCTCGCTCCGCGAATACCTGTCGCTGATGACACCGGGAAACCTGCCCGGGTTCTCAACCTTCATCAACGTGGTGATCGGCGTAGCCGTGGTAATCGGATTCATCGTGATCTTCCAGTCGATGTACACGGCGGTGATGGAGCGCACGCGCGAAATCGGAATTTTGAAGTCGCTCGGCGCAAACAAGGCGTATATCGTCGGGGTGATCATCCGCGAGACGCTGGTGCTGGCCTTGGCTGGAATCGTGCTTGGGATCCTGGTCAGCTTCGCGGCTCGAGCCGGCATCCTGCACCGCTTTCCGCAGATGCGAGTCATGATGGACGGTCCCTGGATCCTGCGAGCGGCCGGCATCGCCATTTGCGGCGCCCTTATGGGAGCAATTTACCCCGCCTACAAGGCGGCGCAGAAAGACCCAATCGACGCACTGGCCTATGAATAACAGATATACAGGCTTTTAGGGACCGAGCTAGCGGAGAAGACCGGATGAAGATCGTCGACATACGCGAAGAAACCAAGGCCATCAAATCGCAGATCCGCAATGCCTACATCGATTTCTCCAAGATGACGCTGAGTCTGGTCGCGGTCGTCACCAATGTGATTCGCGATGGAAAGCCGGTCGTCGGTTACGGCTTCAATTCCAATGGGCGATACGGACAGGGCGCGTTGATTCGCGAGCGCTTCCGCCCACGGGTGCTCGAGGCCAAGCCAGAGAGTTTGCTGGATGAGAACGGTGAGAATCTCGACCCCGCCAAGGTCTGGGCCTGCATGATGACCAACGAAAAGCCCGGCGGACACGGCGAGCGCTCGGTTGCCGTCGGCACCATCGACATGGCTGTTTGGGACGCGGTCGCCAAAATCGAGGGCAAGCCGCTCTTCCAGCTTCTAGCCGACAGATACGGTGATGGCAAGCCGAACCGCCGAGTCTTTGTCTACGCCGCCGGAGGCTACTACTACCCGGGCAAGGACCTTGAGAAGCTTAAGCAGGAAATGCTGAAGTATATCGATCGGGGTTACACCGTGGTGAAGCAGAAGATCGGCGGAGCCACGCTTGACGAAGATATACGCCGCATTGAAGCTGTGCTTGGCGTCCTCAAGCCTGGGCAGAGACTGGCGGTCGATGCCAATGGCCGCTTCGACCTGAAGACCGCCATCCAGTATGGCGAGGCTCTTTCCAAGTACAACCTCTTCTGGTACGAGGAGCCCGGTGATCCGTTGGATTACCAACTTCAGGCCGAGTTGGGCAAACACTACGCGGGCAGCATGGCAACCGGAGAAAACCTGTTTTCCATGCAGGACGCACGCAACCTGATTCGCTACGGCGGCATGCGCCGCGACCGCGACTGGTTGCAATTCGACTGCGCTCTCAGCTATGGACTGGTGGAGTATCTGCGCACCCTGGAGATGCTGCGCGAGCATGGCTGGTCGCCCTCCCGTTGCATTCCTCATGGCGGACACCAGATGTCCTTGAACATCGCGGCCGGCCTGGGTCTTGGCGGAAATGAGTCCTATCCGGACCTGTTCCAGCCCTACGGCGGCTTTCCAGATGGCGTGAAGGTCGAGAATGGCTGCATCCTGATGCCGGAGCTGCCAGGCATCGGCTTTGAAGGCAAGTCAGACCTCTACGCGGAAATGAAAGCACTCAGCGCTTGACCCCCGGCCGCGTGCCAGCGCCTGTTTCGTGTGGACTATTTCCGGGTGCCTGTAGATGGTCAAGGCGTTGTACCCGGTTCGGTTCGGCTGATGGGCGGGTTGTAGTTGAGAGGCCAGACGTGCCTGCCGAGTGTCCATTCTAGCGTCGTGCGGTTTCGACGCTAGGCCAAGTGGCCCATGCAAGCTACTTTTGCTTTCCCCAGCCCGCGCAGCGGGCAAAAGACAGTAGCCCCACGGCGTAAGCCTGGGGTGAGCATCAGATTTGCGTGGTCCTAGCCCGCGTAGCGGGCGGAAGCCGGAAGGTGATTCCTGCCGGGTGCCCGCGTCCCGCCCGCATTTGGCTGACGTGGGGTAGTTAACTTCGAACGTTATGTTCCCCCCTCGAATTCCTGGTCCGAAGGCCTCTCCGGGCTCTGGCGGCCCATCAACCGGGCAAATATTCCCAAAACGTAACCGCATAGCGGCTCTTGAGCAAATGAGAGTAGCTCTTTCGCGCTGAAGTGCATCTCTATGAATAGACAGGAGGGATACCCTTGCGAATCGCGATCCTGCGGGAGACCTCATCAGGTGAGAGCCGGGTAGCTTTGCTGCCCGATGCCGTCCGTATCTTGGTCTCGAAGGGAATCGAAGTGATGGTCGAGGGCGGCAGCGGAATCGCGGCCGGCTCGGCCGACGAAGACTACGCCCAGGCCGGAGCGGCCATTACCTCCGACCGAAATTTGCTGATGGCCGTAGCCGACGTCATTCCGGTGGTGAATTGCCCCGACAGCAGCGATCTCGGATTGCTCAAGCCTGGCGCGGTGATCATCGGATTCTTGCGTCCGCTTGACGATCCTTCGCCGTTGCAACCGGCGATTGAGCGCGGCGCTACCCTGTTCGCGATGGAACTGGTGCCGCGCATCACGCGAGCCCAGGCCATGGATGCGCTTTCCTCAATGGCAACCGTCGCCGGTTACAAGGCCGCCATTCTGGCAGCCGCTCACCTGCCGCGTATGTTTCCGCTTCTGATGACAGCCGCGGGAACGGTGCCACCCGCGCACGTGCTGGTGCTGGGCGCAGGGGTCGCCGGCCTGCAGGCGATTGCAACTGCGCGCCGGCTTGGGGCCGTCGTGCTCGGTTATGACATCAGGGCTGCTGCCGGCGAACAGGTGCGGTCCCTGGGGGCCAAGTTCCTGGAAGTTGACCTTGGCGGCATAGAAACCGAAGACAAAGGCGGCTACGCGAAGGAACTCACGGAAGAGGCACTGGCGCGCGGTCGGGAATTAATTGCCAAGACCGCACGCACCTCTGACGTAGTGATCACGACTGCACAGGTGCCCGGACGGCGCGCGCCCCGGCTGATGGATCGAGCCGCCATCGAGGGCATGCGACTGGGATCGGTGATCGTAGATCTGGCCGCGCCCGCCGGCGGCAACTGCGAGCTAACCCAGCCTGGGGAAGAAGTTCATCACAACGGGGTCACCATCATCGGTCCGATGAATCTTCCCGCCACCGTTCCCGTGCATGCCAGCCAGCTCTATTCGAAGAACATCAGCAATTTCCTGCAACTACTAATTCGCGAGGGCGCGCTGAACATCGACATGAACGACCAGATCCTTCGCGATTCCTGCGTTGCGCACAAGGGCGAAATCGTCAACAAGCGAGTTGCCGAGGCCTTGCAGGCGCGCGCTTAGAACGAATGTCACACCAGCATGCGTTTGCCGGGACTCGAAGGCAAGACCGCTTCGTGGGGTATATCGCGAAACCGGCAGCAGGCATCACCTCTCCCTAACCGGGAAACAGGAGGCACTGTGAATCCCGCGGTACTTATCGCTTCGCTATACGTTTTCGTACTCGCCGCTTTTCTGGGCTATCAAGTTATTTCCCGCGTTCCGCCGCTGCTGCACACGCCGCTGATGTCAGCCACGAATGCCATCTCCGGCATTTCGCTGATCGGGTCCATCGTCATCGCCGGCGCGCACCATACGCAGCTCAGCACCATGCTGGGATTTGTTGCGGTCTTTGCCTCCACGGTCAACGTTGTCGGCGGATTCGGGATTACCGACCGCATGCTGAAGATGTTTCAGAAGCGGCAGCAAGAAAAGGTGGTGCGCAAGTGAGCCCGGCGAACTACTTCATTGAAGCCACCTATCTGATCGCGTCGGTGTTTTTCGTGCTCGGCCTGAAGGCGATGAGCCATCCCGAAACGGCGCGTCGCGGCATGTTCCTGGCAGAAGCGGGGATGCTGGCGGCCATCATCGGCACCTTGATGCATCACGAGATTGTCAGTTACGAATGGATCATCGCCGGTCTGGTGATCGGCTCGATTGTCGGTGCGCTCATGGCAATCTGGGTCCCCATGACCGCGATGCCGCAGCGGACCGCGCTGTCGCACGCATTCGGCGCGCTGGCCGCCGCCCTGGTAGGCGTTGCCGAGTACACCATTCGTGGCGAAACCATGGGCAGTGTCACCCTGGGCGCACTCGGTCTGGAAGTCATGCTCGGCTCGCTGACGACCACGGGCAGCCTGATCGCCGCCGGCAAATTGCAAGGCTTTATCCGGGGCACTCCGATTCAGTTCAAGGGCCAGCACATTTTCAACCTGGTGCTGTTCGGCGCCACCGTCGCCAGCTTTGTTTATGTGCTGCTGCATCCGGCAGCGGCCACCGCTTTCTTCCTCATGGTTGGCCTGGCGACCCTGTTCGGCGTGATGCTGGTCATTCCCATCGGCTCGGCCGACATGCCGGTGGTGATGTCGCTGTTGAACTCCTATGCTGGCTTGGCCGCGGCCGCCACCGGGTTCGTGTTGTCGAACAATGTTTTGATCATCGCCGGCACGCTCGACGGCTTCTCGGGCCTCATCCTGTCGATCCTGATGTGCCGCGCTATGAATCGGTCGATCGGCAACGTTCTGTTCGGCGGCTTCGGAGCGGTATCGGCCGCCGTCGGCGATACGGGCGGCATTATGCGCGAGATCAACATGGAGGATGCGGCGGTCCAACTTGCATACGCGAACCGGGTCATCTTTGTTCCGGGTTACGGATTGGCGACGGCGCAGGCGCAGCACGCGGTGCGCGAACTTGGAGACCTGCTGGAGGGGCGGGGCGTCACCGTCAAATACGCCATTCATCCGGTCGCCGGGCGCATGCCGGGACACATGAATGTCCTGCTCGCCGAGGCCAACATCCCGTATTCGTCGCTGTACGAGATGGAGCAGATTAATCCGGAGTTTCCTTCCACGGATGTCGCTGTCGTCATCGGGGCCAACGATGTTGTCAATCCCGATGCACGCGACAACCCGAAGAGCCCGATTGCCGGCATGCCGATCCTGGAAGTCGATCGCGCCAAATCCGTCATCGTGCTGAAGCGAGGCCAAGGCCGCGGCTTCTCCGGATTGGAGAATCCTCTGTTCTACAAGCCGGTGACGACGATGCTCTATGGCGATGCCAAATCATCGCTGACGCAACTGACGCAAGCGGTTCAACACGCCTGATCGTCGCGGGGGCGTCCGCTAGAATCTGTTTCATAACCGGTTTTGAAGGGGCGCGGCTTCAGCCGCGCCGGTTACTGTCCACAAATTTTCCGGCTTTAGCCGCCGAGGGACCGCCGTTGCCCCATATCTGCCGCAGTTAGCAGATGTGGGACTGTGACTTCAATTCACCGATGACATCGGGTGCCCCACGTCCCGTCCTGCTTTTGGACTGACGTGGGCTTGTCGTCCGGTGTCCCAGGTTCGTCCGCTGTTGGCTAACCCGGGGTAGTTTCTTCCCGAATCGTGTCGCCTTCCCACGCGTGTATGTTGACGATTCTTCGGGAGAGCAACAAGTGAACTCTGGATTTTTGCCGCGTGCTGGCCTACGATGGCCCTAATTATGACAAGCAGCAGCAATGAAGTTCGGGAGGCACACGTTGCAAGAATGCGTGACGGCGCCCGGATCTATTACGAAGATCGGGGACAAGGGCAACCGATCCTGTTGGTTCACGGTTGGACTTGCTCGTCCCGGTTCTGGCAAAGAAATGTCGCCGAACTGGCGAAAGAGTTCCGCGTCATCACCCTCGATCTTCGCGGGCATGGCAATTCATCGAAGATCCTCGGCGGGCACACGATCACGCAATACGCGCGTGATGTCCGGGAAATCATCGAGCTGCTGCAACTGGAAGAGCTGACGCTGGCGGGTTGGTCGCTTGGTGGCCCCGTTGTTCTGTCGTATTACGACCAATACAGGGACGACAGCCGCCTCAAGGCTATGGGGCTGATCGACACCGCGCCCTACCCGTTCAGTCCCGCACCATGGAACAGTCACAGCCTGAGGAACCACAACTACGACGCGCTGAACGCGACGTTCGCAACCTATGCGGCAGACCCTTTAAAATTCGCCGCAGCCTTCACTCGCAGAATGTTTAAGGGCGGGACCGCTTCCGATGAAGACGTGCGATGGATTTCTGCCGAGCTGACCAAGACTCCGCCCTGGATCGCGATGGCCATCTATTCCGACTTCGTAATGAGCGATCACGCACGGGCGTTGCCGAATCTTAAGCTGCCGGTGGCGGTTTTTGCGGCCGATTCAGAAATCTACCAGCAAGGGATCAAGATGGGCAGAAGCATGGCGGCGCAAATTCCTCGCGCCAGCTTCTACCCGTTCGAGGACGGCGGTCACCTGCTGTTCTACGAGCAGCCTGGGAGGTTCAACCAGACGCTCGCGGCATTCATTGGCGAGGTCAAGTAGGTCGCAACCGTTCGGGCTTGCGGCGGCCCGCTTACGGTCGCTGTTTTTTATGGCCAACTCCGCACGGCCTACGGCGGGCAAAGCGGCTACAAACCCTTCTGCTTTATGCCATAATTCGTTCATGAAACAGGTTGTACATGCCGCCTGCCCGCACGACTGCCCGGACGCGTGCGGCGTTCTAATCACCGTTGAGAATGGACGCGCGACGCGCATACAGGGCGATCCGGCACATCCGGTCACGCGCGGGTTTTTGTGCGCCAAGGTAGCTAAGTACCTCGATCGCGTTTATTCGCCTGGCCGCGTCCTCTACCCGCTTCGCCGGGTCAAGCCGAAGGGACCGGCAAGGGCAGCCGGCGCCGTTCCACATGACGGACCGGATGCTGCGTTCGTGCGCATCTCCTGGGATGAGGCGCTCGACGAGATCGTGACGCGCTTTCGCCAGATTTCCCGCGAATTCGGAGCGGAGGCGATTCTTCCTTTCTCCTACGGAGGCACCCTGGGAGCACTGAACAATGCCTCGATGGATCGCCGTTTCTTCCATCGTCTGGGCGCATCGCAACTCGACCGCACCATTTGCTCGACCGCCGGCGAGGCCGGACTCATCGCGGTGCTTGGCGGCAAGATCGGCACCGAACCCGAACAGTTCCGCCACTCGCGTTTGATTCTTGTGTGGGGAACCAACGTCCATGCCAACAATGTTCACCTCTGGCCCTTCATCGAAGAGGCGCGTCGCCAGGGCGGCAAACTGATCGTGGTCGATCCATACCGTACACGCACGGCGCGCTGCGCGGATTGGTACCTGCCGATTCATCCGGGCACCGACCTGGCGCTGGCGCTGGCGATGATGCACGTCATCATCGGCGAGGGTCTCCATGATTCTGATTACGTCGCCCGCCACACTCACGGCTTCGACCAGCTGCGAGAGCATGTAGAGGCGTGCACGCCGGAGTGGGCGGCCCGCTGGACGGGCATCTCCGCCGACGACATTCGGCGGCTCGCACGCGAGTACGCTACGGCAAGACCGGCGGCCATTCGCCTTGGCTATGGCGTGCAGCGCGGCGAGAACGGTGGCCAGGCAATCCGCAGCATTTGCATGCTGCCATGCCTGACCGGCTCATGGAAGGAAGTCGGCGGTGGCTTGCAGCTCTCCACCAGCGCATTGTTTCCGCTCGACAAAGCGGGTTTGCAGCGTCCTGACCTGATGCAGCAAGCGCTGGGCCGCCCAGCCCGAGTCGTCAACATGGTGGAGTTGGGTAGCGTCCTGGAGAAACTTGCCGATCCTCCGGTAAAGGCGCTTTTCGTTTATAACTGCAATCCCGCGGCCGTCTGTCCCGATCACAACGCCGTAGTGAAGGGCCTATCGCGGCCCGACCTGTTCACCGTGGTCCACGAGCAGTTTTTGACCGATACCTGCGACTACGCGGATATCGTCCTGCCGGCAACAACATTTTTCGAGCACAAGGATCTGCAAGGCTCCTACGGCACCTATTTTCTCCAGGTCTCGCAGAAGGCCATCGAACCGCTGGGCGAATCGCGCAGCAACTTCGATGTTTTCGCCGAACTGGCGCGGCGCATGGGCTTCACCGAGAGCTGTTTCAGCGAGTCCGTCGACGACGCCATAGACCTCGCACTCTCGACCAAGCATCCGAGGCTGGAAGGCATCGATCGCCAGCGCCTGGAGCGGGAGGGACATGCCCGCTTGAACTTCGCGGCCGCTGCGGCCGGGACAAACGTCGCGCAAAGGGAGTCACCGTCCAGCCAAATGAACGACTCGCCCTTTTTACCCTTCGCCGGCGGCAATTTTCTGACCCCAAGCGGCAAGGCGGAGTTTTACAGTGAACAATTGGCGGCCGAGGGAGTTGATCCCCTGCCTGTCTTCCGCGCACCCCGCGAATCGCGGCACTCCGGCAACCAGCGTTTCACTTTGGAGTTGCTGCCGCGCAAGCGCGACAATTGCCTGAACTCAACTTTCTGCAATCTGCCATCGCACCAGGCGCTCGAACCGGAGCCTTGCCTGGAAATGAATCCGCTCGACGCAGCAGCCCGCGGCATCAGCGACGGCGCGTGCGTGCGTGTGTATAACGACCGCGGAGAACTTATGCTGCCAGCCAAACTGGATGCTTCGGTGCAGGCGGGGATGGCGGTGGCTCGGCTCGGCTGGGCGAAACTCGCCCCGGGCGGCGTGAACGTGAATGTCCTGACGTCACAGCGCCTGACTGATATGGGCCGAGGGCCGACGTTTTACTCAACCTTGGTCGAGGTTGAGCCGTCTTGCGGGCGATGAACGCGGATGGGAGCCTGCGGGCGAATCCTGGCACATGACTGGCAGGCAGGTTAAGAATCGGCCACCTTTGGGGCATTCCGGATCACAACTTCGTTTCTGAGCAGGGTTTACTTAGCCAGGGCACAAGCATTCTTTGGTTTCCGAGTTGCAGTCTCGTATAATTGACCATTCTGCGCTCCAAAGTTCCTGTACCCGAGGTTTTGCCATTTTCGGAACTCATAACGTCTGTTCTGCGGCTCGGAATTGTCGGTTGGCGCTTTTGGGGCGCTGCTTTGTCTTTCGTGCTTTGGCGATCCTGCTGCTGTGCGCGATGGCGCTGGGACAGGAGGGCGTAATCGCTGACATTGTGCCGAGAGGAAACCGGCGCATTCCGGTCGACACCATCAAGTCACGCATGACCACCCGCCGCGGAGACATCTACGACCAGGCGGGTCTGGAGCGCGATTTCAACGCGCTCTGGAATACCGGATACTTCGACGATCTGCGTTTCGAACGCGAGCAGACGCCGAAAGGCTGGATTATTTACGTCTACGTCAAGGAAAAGCCCACCATCCGCGAGATCAAATATGACGGCATGAATTCCTTCTCGCAAAGCGATCTGCTCGATAAGTTCAAAGAACGAAAGGTGGGGATAAGCCAGGAAAGCCAGTTCGATCCAACGCGAATCAAGAAGGCGGAAGTCGTAATCAAGGAGATGGAGTCGGCTCACGGGCACCAGTACGCCACGGTTCGCACCGAAGTGCGCCCGATTCCCCCAGCTTCGGTAAGTGTGACCTTCGTGATCAAGGAAGGCCCTAAGGTTAAGGTCGGAAAGATCAGCTTCGAAGGTAACAAACGGGTCAAAGCCCGCGTCTTGAAGCAGGCGATGAAGAACAGTCACCCGTAT
>JBEKQP010000031.1:0-37537 GCA_049519595.1 Candidatus Korobacteraceae bacterium
ATCGGTTAACAAAACAAGCCTAGTCGCAAATCATGATGCGCTCGATGGTGCGGGCGCGCCCGGTTTCGGCGTCGCAGTCGATAACTACCGCGCACAGGCGGGTATCGCCGCTGGCCGCTTCGAACCGGGTCGGCATGTTGTTCAGAAAACGGCCGATAATCAATTCCTTCTGGATTCCAATGACGCCGTTCCATGGCCCTGTCATTCCGACATCGGTCTGATAGGCGGTGCCTTTCGGCAGCACGCGCTCATCCGCCGTGGGGATGTGGGTGTGCGTGCCAATGACCGCCGTGACCCGGCCATCAAGATACCAGCCGAGAGCGATCTTCTCAGAAGTGGCTTCAGCGTGTATGTCAAGCAGAATGACTTTCGCGGGAATCCGCGCCAGCAGTTCGTCGGCTGTGCGGAATGGATCGTCAATGTTTCCCATGAAGACGCGGCCCTGGAGATTCATGACGGCATAGCTAGTGCCGCCCTTGGTCGTGCCTTCATAGACGCCCGTTCCAGGTGACCCGGCCGGGAAGTTGGCTGGACGCAGAATTCTGCGGGCCATGGTATCCGGTCGGCTGAGTCCGGAGTTGAGATACTCGATCAACTCACGCTTATCCCAGACGTGATTGCCCGTGGTGATGACTTCGACCCCGAGGTCGAAGAGTTCCTCGGCAATCTGTGGAGTAATGCCAAAACCGCCCGCGGCGTTCTCGCCATTGGCGACCGTTAGGTCAATGTTGTGCTTGGAGAGCAGCTCGCGGAGGTGATCACGAACGATGGTCCGGCCGGGTCTGCCAAAGATGTCGCCAATGAAGAGAATGCGCACGCTGCGCGGCTCCAAAGTTTCCTAAACGTTTTGATAGTAACACGGTGGCCCGAGACGCCTCGGCGCTCGTGAACGGAAAAGCCTGCCCGGTGCAGATTTCCGTCCGCCGGGAGGGCAGTGCATCTGTGCGACCTGAATCTACGGTGCCAGCTCCGCTGTTTTCAGGAAGTCGTAGTTGCCGGACGAGCTGAGGTGCAGATTGCGCAGGCGGCGCGAGTGTACCAGCACGTTGTCGGAATACCAGAGATTGATATAAGGCAGCTCTCGTGCCACGATCTGCTGGATTCGGTCATAATCGGCCTTGAGCCGCTGGCGGTCCACCGAGGCGCGAGCATCGTCGATGAGTCGGTCAACCTCAGGGTTGGAGTAATTGCCCCGATTTGCCCGCTTGGGAGGCGTGCTGGTCGAGGCAAAAACATGCTCGAAGATGTCGGGGTCCTCGTTGCCACCGATCCAGCGCAGGGAGAAGAGCTGGAATGAGCCGCGAGTGATGTCGGCGTAGAAAGTGGCGAATTCAAAGCTGCGGATATCGAGCGCGATGCCCACTTCGCGCAGTTGCTGCTGCAGAACGGCGGTGAGCAGACGCGTTGATTCCTCGGTCGAGGTTTTCATGTTCAGGTGGAAGCGGTACCCATCGTTCCCAGCCGCGTATCCGGCCTGATCGAGAAGCGAACGTGCGCGCTGCGGATCGTGCGGGTAGCGGGCGACGTCGCCATCATATGCCCAATGCTGCGGCGGCAGCACGCTATCCGCCGGCCGCGCCAGGTCGCGCAGCAGGTAGTGAATGATCGACTCACGGTCGATGGCATAAGCAATCGCTTGTCTTACCCGAACGTCCCGCAGAATCGGATCGCGCAGATTAAATGCGAGATAAGCGTAGATGGTTCCGGGCGTGGTCATGATTGCCAGCGCGGGATCGTCGCGCAGGGCGAACACGGTGTCGGCGGTCAGCGCATTGATCGCGATATCAGCGCTGCCCTTGCGAAGCTCCAGCGCGCGCGTGGTGGCATCGGGCACTACCATAAAGCGCACGGCGGGCAGATGCGGGGCTCCGCCCCAGTACTGCTCGTTGCGCGCGATGGTCACTTGGCGGTCCTGCTCCATGCTTACCAGGCGGAATGGGCCGCTGCCGATGGGCGCTCGGTTGAACTCTTCACCGGAGCCGCGTGGCACGATGCCGCTGACGCCATCCGAAAGGTTCCAAAGCAGGGAAGAATAGGGTTCGCGCAAGTGAAAGATTACGGTCGCATCGTCGGGCGCTTCGATGCTTTCCACGTAGCGGTACGTGCTCGCCTTGGCAGTGCGGATTTTGCCGCTCAGAATCGAATCGAAGGTCCACTTCACATCGGCGGAAGTGAGCAGACGGCCATCGTGAAAGGCCACGTCGCGCCGAAGATGGAACACATAGGTTCGCGGATCAGGAATCTCCCAGCGCTCGGCAAGCGCCGGTTGCAGGTTGAAGTGTTCGTCGCGTTGCAACAGGGCGTCGAACAGCAGCTTGTCAATGCGCTCCGATTGGGCGTCGGTGCCGACCCGGGGATCGAGGTTCGTGGGACTGCTTTCGATGATCATCACCACTTCATTGCTGGGAGGCGCGGCGGGCGAGCAGAAGAGTCCGCCCAGCAGCGCGGCGGCGGAGATGAGTAGCGCGAAAAAGAAACTCCCGCATCTGCTGACTGCGGCAAATGCGGGGCACCGCCGACGTACTATTCGCGAGACAGACCTAAACATGGCTGATCTTACCGAGGATAGCCGGACGCAAGGCGCCAGTTGCCGAAGGAATATTCGATGGCTGCCGATGCCAGGTCTGGTAGGCGAGCACGGCGAAGGCAACAGCTTCTTTCGCCTCCGATGGCAGTCCTTGCTCATCGGTGGTGGAGACGCGCATTTGCATCGCAGCGAGGCGATCGCCAAGCATGGTCATCAGGCTGCGGTTGCGAGTGCCGCCGCCTGAGATGAAAAAGTCGTGGAAGCGGGCAGCCTGTGAAACCATGCGCACGGACGCCGCGATGGATTCAGCCGTAAGCGCGGTTGCGGTTGCCATCGTGTCGTGCTTGCCCAGTCCTCGGCAAAGGTCAAGAACGCGGCTGACAAACTCGCGGCCAAACTGTTCGCGACCGGCGGTCTTGGGCGGCGTGCGGCGAAAGAACGGAGCGCGCAACAGAGTTGCGAGCACTTGCCGGTCAGCCACGCCGCGCGCGGCCAACGCGCCGTCGCGATCAAACGGCTTGCCGAACAGCTCTTTGGCGAGCGCATCAATCACCATGTTGCCCGGTCCCGTGTCGAAGGCGATGACTTGCTCCGGCGTTGCGCCTGCGGGAATAGCCGTGAGATTGCCGATGCCGCCAATGTTTTGCAGAATGCGGCCACGTCGCGCATGGCGAAACAAAAGGTAGTCGAGGAATGGAACTAACGGCGCGCCTTTGCCCCCGGCGGCCATGTCTGCCGGCCGGAAGTCGGAGACCACCGGGACTTGCAGCCGCGCCGCCAGCACCGAGCCCTCACCGGTTTGCCAAGTCGCGGAGATCGCGCTGCCCAGATAGCTCTCCGGCTCGCCCTGGTGGTAAATCGTCTGCCCGTGGCAGCCAATCAGATCGCAAGCAAAGCCGCTCTCCCGTGCGGTATCGCGCACGGCCTCGGCGTAGACTTCGGCCAGACGAAAGTTAAGGCGTGCCAGATCGGCGACGTTGGTGCGCTTTGAATTCATGGCGGCGAGCACAGCACTTCGTATCCGCGCCGGATACGGGTACTCGCGGTGGACCAGCAACTCTAAGCGCGTGCGCAGTCCGTGGCCTTGCAAGCGGACGAGCGCGACATTGACGCCGTCCGCCGACGTTCCGCTCATGACGCCCGCTACGATCATCGGCCGATTGTGGCCAACCGGCATGTTTGCGCCTCCTCGCGACCGCCGCAAGAACGACGATTCTCAGGATGTGCTACGTAGAGGCTTCTTCCGTCGACACGGCATTGCCTCTGGCTGCGGCTGCCGAGCGCAGCTTTTCGCCGAACTCCGAAAGTTCGCAACGCAGCTTGTCGATTCCCGCGTCCGTCGGCGGTGGCGCCGCCGGCCGATTCAGCGCGGGGCTGGATTCCTTGAACCGCCGCGAACGTTCCGCCGCGGCTTCGACCTGCTGTCGGAAGCGGCGATCGCGCTCGGCTTCGGCGAGCACCGTGTAGAACGCGCGCCAGACATTCTCTTCCTTGTGGCAAACCAGAAAAATATCGGCTCCGGCACGGATCGTCGCGACTGCGGCATCGCCAATATCCGCGACCGCCAGCACCCCGCCCATTTCGAGGTCATCGGAGATGATGAGCCCGCGATACCCAATCTTGCGGCGCAGCACCTCGGTGATCCATTTGCGCGAGAGCGAGGCCGGCATTCTGTCGCCCGTCACCGAGGGATAAGCGCAGTGCGCCACCATCACGAACGGCAAGTCACGTGACAGCGTGCGATAGGGCCGCAGGTCCTCAAGCCAAAGTTCCCGCCACGATTTGAGCACGACGGGGAGATCCTGGTGGCTATCGAGGCTGGCTTCTCCCAGACCAGGAAAATGCTTTCCGCAGCCGAGAACGCCGGACTCGCGTAGTCCGCGCAGAAAGTGACGCGCATAGAGAATGGTCTCGTCCTGAAAACTGGAAACGGTGCGCGTCCTCATGACTGGCCGCGAGGCATCGGACGTTAGGTCGAGAACGGGTGCGAAGTCGACATTGAAGCCGAGCGCGCAGACTTCCTTGCCGATTACTCTGCCATGCTCGCGAAAAAGCTGGGGGCGTTCGCTGGCGGCAACCTCAGCGACTGAAGGTGCGGGTGCTACCGCATCGCGCAACCGGTCGACCGTGCCTCCCTCCATATCGACGCACAAAAACATTCTGCTTTTCACCAGGCGTTGCGCCGAACGCAATAGCGCGTGAGTCTGCCGGGGAGATTCGATGTTTCTTGCGAAAAGAATCAGCCCGCCGGGCTGAAGTGCGCTGATCGTGGTCTTCAGGCGCGTGGAGAGTTCCGTGCCATCGAAGCCGAAGATAAGGAGCTGACCAACCAGTCTTGCAAGGTCTTGTGAAGCCCCGGAACGCGAAATGGATTTGATTGGCACCGGAAGTCTTTCTAACACGAATGCACGCGAACCGCAAAAAACTGTGCGGCCGATCCCTTACTCGATTTGCCGCTTAAGTTCGTGGAGCAGGTTTAGGGCCGCAATCGGGGTAATGCGATCGAGGTCGGATTCGCGCAACTTCTCAATCACCCCAGAGGACAAGGGCGTGAAGATCGTCAATTGCACGGGCGGCGCGCTCTTGCCATCGAGCTGGCCGAGATGCCCGCTGGCTTGGTGTTCCGCCGATTCATGTTCGGCGAGAACCTCGCGAGCGCGGGCGATCACCTCGGGGGGCAGTCCGGCGAGCTTCGCGACTTCGATACCGTAGCTCTTGTCAGCCGCGCCGGGTTCGACCTTGCGCAGAAAAACAACGTTGCCGCTGGCCTCCTTTACCGCAACGTGATAATTCTTGACGCTTTCCAGCAGCGACTCCAACTCCGTCAGCTCGTGGTAGTGGGTGGCGAACAGCGTGCGAGCTCGGGTGCGTGCGTGCAGATGCTCGATCACCGCCCAAGCAATCGCCAAGCCATCGTAGGTCGAAGTGCCGCGCCCTACCTCGTCCAACAGAACCAGGGATCGCGGCGTCGCCGTGTTCAGGATGGCGGCGGTTTCCGTCATCTCGACCATGAACGTCGAACGCCCACGCGCAAGGTTGTCGCTCGCCCCTATGCGGGTAAAGATTCTGTCTACGATGTTAAGCCGTGCGCGCGTGGCCGGGACAAATGATCCCATCTGCGCCAGCAGCACGATTAGCGCCGTCTGCCGCAGATAGGTCGACTTGCCGCCCATATTAGGGCCGGTAAGAACGACCACCAGATGCGAGCCGCCGTTCAAGTAGAGATCGTTGGCAACAAAGCGTTCGTTGCTGCCGGTCAGCTCGGGCTGCTCGATGACCGGATGCCTGCCCTCGACGATCTCGATGTCGCCGCTCTCGTCGAACAGCGGGCGGCAGTAGTTCCGCGCGGCAGCCAGCGAGGCCAGCGAGGAGAGCACATCGACTTCTGCAAGCGCGAGTGCGGTCTGGCGGATTCTCTTGGCTTCAGCGGCGATGCCGGCGCGCAATTCGGCAAAGATGCGGCGCTCGATCTCGACGATACGTTCCTGCGCGTCCAGTACTTTGGTTTCGTATTCCTTTAAAAAGATGCGGCGCTCGATCTCGACGATACGTTCCTGCGCGTCCAGTACTTTGGTTTCGTATTCCTTTAACTCCGGCGTGGTGAAGCGTTCGGCGTTGACCAGCGTCTGCTTGCGGTCGTATTCGGCGGGAACATGGTGCAGGTTGGCCTTGCTGATTTCGATGTAATACCCAAAAACCGAGTTGAAGCGAACCTTGAGTGAGTTAATGCCGGTTCGCCGGCGTTCGCGATCTTCGATCTGCGCAATGTACTGCTTGCTGTTACGGTTCAAGTCACGCAACTCGTCCAGCGTGGAATCAACTCCGGCTGCGATCACCCCGCCATCGTTCAACAAAATGGGAGGCTCGGGAACGATGGTCGTCTCGATTCGTTCGCGCAGCTCCGTCAACTCATCAATTACCGCATGCAACTCCCGTAGACGTTGGGCGGCGAAGCCGGCAAGGCGGGTGCGCACGCCGGGCACACGCGCGAGCGATGCGGCCAGGGCAAGCACATCGCGGGGATTAGCCGCTTCCAGCGTGACGCGGCTGAGCAGGCGCTCGATATCGAGTATGCCATCGAGCGAGCGGCGCAGCTCCTCGCGGGAGATGGTATCGACGGTGGCGGCTTCCACGGCATCGAGACGCAAATTGATTTCAGCGGCGTCAATCGAGGGGCGCAGCATCCAGGCACGGAGCAGGCGCTTGCCCATCGGAGTGACCGTCTTGTCGATAGCGCGAAACAGCGTGACGTTGTCGTTCGTGCCGCTGAACAGAGGCTCAACCAGTTCGAGGTTGCGTACCGTCACCGCATCGAGCACCAGGCAGCTCTGGCGCTCGTAAAACCCTATGCGGTCGATATGATCGAGAGTGCCGCGTTGCGTGCTGCGAACGTAGTGAAGAATGGCACCGGCGGCGCAGGCCGCGGCTGGCCGATTAGCCAGCCCGAAGCCTTCCAGCGAAAGCACTCCGAAGTGATTCTCCAACTGCGGAATGGCGTAGTCGGGAGCGAAGATCCAGTCTTCCAGCGGAGTTTCGGCCCAGCGAAAGCCGGCGAAGTCGGCGGGTGCAAGTTGCGGCGTGGAGTCCGAAGCTGCCGTCTCTGGGTTTACGTTTTCTCGACTGCCTGAGGCGGTTGCGAACAGCGGCAGGGAAGAGGCGAACAGCAACTCCCGCGGACGCAGCGTCTGCATCTCCTCCAGCGTGCGCCGCTCCGCGTCAGGGCCTCGAAACTCGGTGGCGCGAAACTCGCCGGTCGAAAGATCAAGCGCGGCAAATCCTACCCGGTCGTCATGCCGCGCAAGCGCAGTGAGGAAGTTGTTCTCTTCCGATCCCATCTGCGCGTCCACGGCGGTGCCGGGGGTGAGCACGCGCGTGACCTCGCGCCGCACCAGCTTGGTCGCCAGCTTTGGATCCTCTACCTGGTCGCAAATTGCGACCTTATAGCTTTTGCGGACGAGCTTGGCAATATACCCCTCGGCGGCATGGTAGGGAACGCCGCACATTGGAATGGCAATGCCCTTTTCCTTGTTGCGGGAGGTGAGCGTAATCTGCAACTCACGCGACGCGACGATGGCGTCCTCGAAGAACAGCTCGTAAAAGTCTCCCACGCGAAAGAACAGCAGCGCGCTCGGGTGCTGTTTCTTGATTGCGGCATGCTGCCGCATTAGAGGCGTGGAAAGTTCGTTGCTCATCTGCGATCTGCAACTGGGGTGCGGTTGAGTATAGCAGAGCTGGCGCGGCGCGGGCGGTGCTGATTCATGGCCCTAGACAATTGAGAACAGAGCACGGTGCGCGCGCGCTAGCCGTCGATTTGACGCAGACCTACGAACAGTGATTACCTTAACCTGTGGAGCTACGGAAAGATCCCATCACTCGGTCGTGGGTTGTTACCGGAGATGACGCGGAAGGCGCGCCGCACTCCGGGCCGCTCTGTCCGTTTTGCCCGGAATCGCCTGAACAACCCCAGGTCGTCTCCTCCATGGCCTCGGTGACGGGCGGAATATGGTCGGCCCGTGCCGTCGTTCACCCGGCTCCGCTCTACCACGTCGAGGGCGAGCCCGGACGGCGGGGTAACGGCATTTATGACACGATGAAGTCGGTCGGAGCGCACGAGGTGATCGTCGAGAATGCGCGTCACGACCGGCAACTGTGGACCGCCAGCGATGAGGAAGTCGAACAGTTTCTGCTGCTGTGCGCGCATCGCATTCAGGACCTGAAAAACGATCAGCGCTTCAAATACGTGTCAGTATTCAAGGATTTCGGAGCGCTTGCCGGCCAGGAGTTCGATCATCCGACCTCGCAAATCGTGGCGACTACGTTCGTGCCGCGCCGAGTATTGTACGAGCTGCGCGCCGCTCGCGAGCACTACGCGCAAAAAGAGCGCTGTGTGTTTTGCGACATCCTCTCACAGGAATTGCACCAGAAGAAAAGGATTATCGAAGTACAAGGCGATTACGTCGCTTGCTGCCCATATGCTTCCCGGGTTCCGTTTGAAACCTGGATCATTCCGCAGCCCCACGAGGCGCATTTCGAACGCAACGGTTTATCGCGTCCGGGCGCACTGCGGGATTGCGCCGCGCTGTTGAAGCGCACCATCAACCGCATACGCTCAATTACCGACAGCTTCCATCTCGTTCTGCATACCTCGCCGAACACCATGCATCGCTCACAGGTTCTGAACTATTGGCGAACCATCGACGAGGATTACCACTGGCACATAGAAATCATGCCGATCCTGGCGCGCAAGGAAAAGTCGTACAACTTTAAGGAAGTGTACTTTTCCTCGGTGACTCCGGAAACTGCAGCTATGCGGCTGAGGGAGGCTCCAACGGAATCTCGCGGAACGAGCTTTTAGACCCGATGCGCGCTGGCCTGGCGGCCCTGCGGCAACTCCCGTTGGGAGCGGCGCCTCTATTTGACGAAATCAACAGCCTTGCCGACGGCTGGCGCAGATGGCGAGGCCGGGCGTTTCAGGGGGATGAAGCTTGACGGTTCGTCGACTCAAGAGGTACGCGTCCGACACTGGACGCGTGTACGAATACTACTTCGTGGAAAAGCGCCCTGCGCTCACGTTCTGTGGAACGGGCGTGGAATATGTGTATGACGTCTCCTGCGACCGCCAACGCTCAGTCTTTGCGGTCAGCGTCCTGGTGTTGGACGAGGCGGCAGCGGACTGGGCTGCACGTCACGGGCGCGCACTCGATGACCGCGAACGCTATGCCGCGGCCAAATTGGAACTGCATCGGGCTTTTGACGAAATTGAAGACCTGCACCAGTTTCACCGCCAACTGCAAGTTGGCCCGGAGAAGCTGGAGGAGCTGCTTGCGCCGCTGGATCTATAGTTTGGGGTAGTCGAATCGCCGCTGGCTCGGTTTCGCTCGCCATGTCTGAGTACCTCCTCAAGAACCGCGCCAGGTGGCCCGGCACCGCTTCTGTGGCTGTGATTTCCGGCCAAAGCTCCGCAATCGCTTGTGACGAGAATCACAGAATGTTGTGATACTTTCACTGTGGGCGCCTCGACCGCTTTGTATAATCAAAGGTGATCCGGTTCGCCGCGGGCGCCTGCCCAGCGCGGGGGTCGGAGCTGGGAAATATGCCTCTTCTGTGGCTTCGAGTTGCGACGGTTTTGTATGGGTTGGGGTTGCTGTACGCCCTGCTCCTGCTCGCCCAAAGGGGCGAGAGATTCGGTAGAATCGCCGTACCTGCCGCCGTTCTGGGCCTGGTGTTTCATTTCGTTTCGTTGGTCGAAACGGCGCTCATGGACGGCTACCTGGATTTGCTCACCATCCGTCACGCGGAATCGGACTTGGCGCTGTTATTGATGGGGCTGTTCGTCTTCCTTTACCTGCGTTTTCGGAGTGCGGCCGCGGGACTGTTTATTTTCCCGGTGGCATTTCTGCTGACATTCGGATCGGCCCTGAATCTTCGTCCACCTGAATTTACCTCGCCCATGATGCGCAGTGGCTGGATCGTGGTGCACGTTTCGATGCTGTTGGTCGGCTATGCCGCGCTTTTCCTGAGTTTTCTATCCAGCCTGCTCTACCTGTTGCAAGCGCACAGCCTCAAATCGAAGCAGCCTTCGCGTCTCGTCAGCCGGTTGCCTGCCTTGCAGGTGCTGGACGAACTCGGATACAAGTCGCTGCTGGTGGGCTTTCCATTCATGACCATCGGGCTGGTCATCGGGTCGGTGATCGCGCACGAAAGATTCGGGGCGCGATACTTTGCCGACCCCAAGGTAGTGCTCTCGCTTGTGGCCTGGGGCGTGTACATGCTGCTGATTTACACGCGCTGGAGTTCGGGTTGGCGTGGACGCAAGGCCGCTTACCTTGCGACCTTCGCGTTTGTCGCGGCGGTCTGCGCCTGGGCCGCGAATTACCTGAGCAGAGTTCATAGGTTTATTGCTCCATGAACTTCTTCCTCATCGGCGTGAATCACAAATCGGCTCCGGTCGAGGTGCGCGAGCGCTTTGCCATTCCAGAAGCGCAGCTGCCCGAAGCCGTGCGCCGATTGGCGAAGTACACGGGCGTGGATGAGGCAATGATTGTCTCCACCTGCAATCGGGTGGAAATGATCGCCAAAAGCGTCAACGGCAGTTGTGACCTCAAGGGCTTCCTGCGGGAGTTTTATCGGCTGGAGCCGGAGGAATACGCGAAGTATCTCTACCACTACGAGCGGCGCGAGGCGGTCCGTCACGTTTTCCGGGTGACTTCGAGTTTGGACTCGATGGTCGTCGGGGAGCCGCAGATTCTTGGTCAGGTAAAGGAAGCTTACGCGGTTGCGCGGGCGGTTGGTGCGGTTCAGTCGCATCTGGACGCGCTGTTTACCCGGGCCTTCGCGGTGGCCAAAAGGATTCGCAACGAGACGGCGATCGCCAGTTCCTCGGTTTCTGTCGCATCCGTGGCGGTGGAACTGGCGGAAAAGATATTTGGCAGCCTCGAAGGCAAAGCCGTCTACCTGGTGGGCGCGGGCAAAATGCAGGAACTGGCGGCACGCCACCTGATCGCGCACGGAGCAGGCAAGATTTACGTCAGCAACCGCACCTTTGAACGTGCGGCAGCATTGGCGCAGAAGTTCAATGGCGAAGCGATTCCGTTCGAAAAGCTTTACGATGCGGTCGACCGCGCCGATATCGTGATCAGCTCGACCGGTGCGCCTCACACCATTTTCGAAAAGCACCACGGCGAGAAGTTCCTGTTGCGGCGCAGGAACCGTCCAATGTTCTTTATCGATATCGCGGTACCGCGCGATGTCGATCCGGCACTGAACGACCTGGACGGCATCTTCGTTTACGACATCGATGATCTTCAGCAGGTAGTGCAGTCACACCTTGGCGATCGCAAGCGCGAGGCCGTAAAGGCGGAGGCGCTGATCGAGCAGGAAGTCGACAAGTTCGAATCGCGCCTGCAAACGCTCGACGTGGTGCCGACCATCGTGTCGCTCCAGGAACACCTGGAAACCGTACGCCAAGCCGAGATTGACCGGGTCCGCGGCCGGCTTGGGACGCTCAGTCCCGAGCAGGAAATAGCGGTCGAGGCACTGACTCGCGGTATCATCAATAAGATCATGCACACGCCGATTACCGCCCTGAAAAGCGCGGCTCGCGATCCAGAGGCTACGACCGTGATCGATCTGGTACGACGCCTTTTCAATTTGCGCGACGAGCAACAGAAGCTCGACTCCGACGCCGCTTCGGGCGACGCCAAAAGCGGCAATCGCTCTGACGGGCAGGCTTGAAAGGAATGCTTTTCGAATGGCCGTTCTTCGTATTGGCTCCCGCGGATCACAATTAGCTCTCTGGCAGGCCAATCATATTGCCGCCTTGCTCCGCGAACAGGGTCACCAGGTAGAACTGGAAATCATCAAAACGACCGGTGACAAGATTACCGACGTGGCGCTGGCCAAGGTCGGCACCAAGGGCATGTTCACGAAAGAAATTGAAGATGCCCTGGCGGTGGGTCGCATTGACATTGCCGTCCATAGCCTGAAGGACTTGCCCACGGAGCTTGCCTCGGAGTTTGAAATTGCGGCCATCACCGAACGGGAAAACCCGCGCGATGTCTTGCTCTCGGTGAAGTATTCGGGTATTGCCGATTTGCCAAAAGGCGCGAAGGTGGGCACCAGCAGCCTTCGCAGGCAGGCGCAATTGAAGCAGCAAAGACCGGACCTGGAAATATTCCCGCTGCGCGGCAACGTGGACACTCGCGTCCGCAAACTGGAAGAGGGCGAATACGACGCAATTGTTCTGGCCGCGGCGGGATTGAATCGTTTGGGCAAAACACAATTTGTCAAGCAGGTGCTGGACGCGGATGTGATGTGTCCCGCAGCCGGACAGGGAGCGCTCGGCATTGAAATTCGCAGCGGCGACAGCGTCATGCGCGATGCCGTGAAGTTCCTCGATTCCGAAGCCTCCCGCGCAGCCACTAGTTGCGAACGTGCGCTGCTCAACCAGTTGGGCGGCGGTTGCCAGGTGCCCATCGGCGCCTTCGCCGAGATGGAAGAAGGGAAGCTGACGCTCACCGCCATTTGCGCCAAGCCGGACGGAAGCAAGGTGCTGCGCGAAGTGCAGACTGGAACCGATCCACTGGAGTTGGGCGAACGGGCCGGCCTGCTGCTGTTGCACAATGGCGGAGATGAAATTCTGAAAGAAGTCTATGGTTCAGCCGCAGCGGCGCCGCAACAGCCATAGACTACGGACCTGATGGAGAACCCCGAAGCACAAACTGGCGCGACGGATCTGCCATTGGCAGGTTGGCGGATTATTGTTTCGCGGGCCAAGAAGCAGGCCAGCGTGTTGGCGGAAGGGCTGCGCGCGCAGGGTGCCAGCGTGCTGGAAATTCCTTTCATTGAGATTCGGCCTCCACACTCGTCAAAGATGATGGACGACGCGCTACGCCTGATCTCAGAATACGAATGGCTCATCCTGACCAGTGTCAACGGCGTCGAAGCGCTGTTCGAGCGGATGCGAACGTTGGCTATTCCTCATTCCGCGCTGGCTCACTTGAAATTCGCCGCCATTGGTCCCGCCACCAGGGGCGCCATCGAGCGGCAGGGATTCGCCGTCGAAATTACGCCCAAGCAATACATCGCGGAGGCAGTGGTGGAAGCCCTCGCCGATCAAGTGCGTGGAAAGCGCGTGCTGCTCTGGCGGGCCAAGATTGCGCGCGATGTGATCCCCCGCGAGTTGTGCAAACTGGGCGCTCACCTGGATGTGGTCGAGGCCTATGAGACAGTAGTGCCGAAGTCCTCGCGCGACCAGTTGCGCGCCGCGCTCAGGAGTAGCGTCGAGCGGCCCAACGCGATCACTTTCACCAGTTCTTCCACTGTCCGCAATTATGTAAACCTGCTGGCGATTCGCTCCGGCAAATCGAAGCTGCTCTCCGGCGTGCTCAATATCTCCATTGGGCCAGTGACGTCGGCAACCCTGCGTGAATACGATCTCAACGTGGACGTACAGGCGGAGCAATACACCATCCCGGGACTGATCGAGGCGCTGGTGCGACGGGCGCAGATCGCTGACCGTCGGAAAGGGAGCTAAGAGCCTACCCAGCTATTTCAACGCCAGTGTCGCCTCCCAGAAGTCTGTCCTTTTAAAGTGTCATTCTGAGTAAGCGTAGCGAGCGAAGAATCTATGTATTTGCATTGATAATGCATAGATCTTTCGCTTCGCTCAGGATGACATCCTGAAGCTTATGCGGCTTCACTCGACCACCGTGCACCCGCATCCCGGCGAGGGCACGTGGCTCTTGATGAAGTCGGAGGCGCGTTTGTAGGCGTCAATCTGGTTTTCCAACCGTGAGAAGCCGTGTCCTTCGTTGGCGTAGATCTTTAATTGCACGGAGCCGCCGCGCTTGCGGATGGCATCGGCGACCTGCTTCGCCTCCGAGGACGGGCAGCGCGGGTCGTTTTCCCCGGCCAACAGCAGCATTGGAGCCTTGATGCGGTCGATGAAGTTGATTGGCGAACGATCCTCCCAGAGCGCCTTGTCCTTGACGGGGTCTCCCATAAAGAGGCGGTCATACTCCTGCAACGGCGGCTCTTCGTTCTGGAACTCGGTAAACCAGTTGACGAACGGAACAATCGGGACGGCGGCAGCCCACATCGCGGGAGCCTTGGTAACGGCCATCATTGAAAGATAGCCACCGTAGCTGGCGCCCATTACGATCAACTTCTTCGGATCGACGAAGCCCGATTTGCCGATGAACTCCGCCGCGTCGAGCACATCTTCGAGTTCGCCGCCGCCAGCGTCCATGCGGTTGGCGTCGTTGAACAGCTTGCCGTAACCGGTCGAGCCGCGATAGTTCGGCGCGATGACTACATATCCCTGGTTCACGATGTACTGAATGAACCGGTTGAACCCGTTCACGGTTTGAGATGATGGTCCGCCGTGAATCCAGACGATCGCGGGATAGGCCGCGTTTTTGACGATGTTGTGAGGAATGTAAGTCAAAGCAGAGATTTGCCACTTGCCGTCGCGGCTGGGATAGCGTACCAGCGAGGGCTCTACCATATCTTCACCGTGCAGCCCGGCGACCAGCGAGTTCGTGATCTGCCGAGCACTCTTTGTGGTGAGATCGAGGTTAACGAGTTCGCCAGGAGCGTCGGCGCCGGCGTGATTGATGAGCAGATGGCTTCCATCGCGGCTAAAGGCAGTGTCCGCGCCGGCAAGCGAATTGAGTCCCGTGCGAAGTGGCAGCGCCTCAGTCTTTCCGTGGCTCTCGGCACGCGCCGTAGTTGCCCGGGTTGGGGCAGCGGTTGCCGGTTCATTGAGATAGATTGCCGTGTTGCCGTCCACGTTGACGGTCCAAGTCAGCTTTTTCCCGTCGGGTGAAAAATTTCCCGCGTGCATCTCCCGCTTATCGCTGGCCAGCCATCGAACTTCTCCGTCCAGGTCGAGCAGCGCAACGTTTTCGTAGCCATTCGCGGCATTGGAAGTGATGAGCAGCTTCTTGCCATCGGGCGACCAACTGGAGGCGGAGTAGGTAATATCCCCATCGTGCGCGGTCAAGTTCAAGACTCTGCCGCTGGCCAGTTCGGCGATGAGTACATTGCTGTTCTTGCCGTTGGCGTGGTGCTGCGTCCAGGCGAGCCATTTACCGTCCAGTGACCAGATGGGATGGTCATTGCTCCACTCGCGCGGTGTATTGCGTGTGATGTGCGTCGTCGTCCGCGTTTCAATCTCGATGACGTCGATCTCGTAGCTGGCTGAACTCCTGGCGCGTGTCATATAGGCCACTCGTTTGCTGTCGGGCGACCACGCAGGTGCCATATTCGACGTGGCGGACGACGCCGTCAGGTTGACGACATCGCCGTTTTGCGGTGAGACCAGAAAAATATTCCAGAGTTCGTTGCCATCGTCGTCACTGACGAAGGCAATCGACCGGCCGTCGGGCGACCACACAGGCTCCGCTTGGCGTTGATCGCTGATCGTGAGCTGCATCGGCCAGCCGCCTTCGGCAGACACCAGCCACAGGTTCTGGCGGCCGCTGATGTTGGATACAAACACCACTTGTTTGCCATCGGGCGACCATGAAGAGCCGCCGATAGACCGCGTTGTATAGAGCTTCTCAATGGTGAAACTCTGCAAATCGGTCTTCGGCTTACTTTGCAACTGCATTGGATTGGTGATGGCCTGTGGAAGCAATGGAGATTGCGCGGTCAGGAATGTGCTCATGGCAAGGACCAGGTAGAACTCTCTCAGTCTGCGAATCATGCCTGTACTCTGGAGTGCAAAATAGCAGGGCCAAAGGCCGCCCGCGATTCCTAATAATATTCTCCGGAGTGCCGGGCCGTTCAAGCGACCTTCCGGATTCTTGGATTTCACAAGCAACAGATTCTCATGGTCGGCATTCGAACCTTCCTACGGGGGCGCACGGGCGTGCCGCGGCAATGGCAATACCCGGCAGCGGTCCTGTAAGAATGACAGGAGAGTGAACCGTGAAAAAGATTCATCCGTACGTCATGACGCTTGTATTGATGGCGGGCGGCGCAGTCTATGGGGCGGCGCAGACGACATATAGCGGGCCACCCGTGGTCAAGGCGTTTTTCGACGAACACGAACGCTGGGAAGAAGGGCGGGCACGAGCGCAGGAAATGGGCTATCAGGACGGGATGCACGATGGTCGCGTCGACTTCGAACGTCGTAGCGAATTCCATCCCACGGAGGACGGCAGCTACAAGCACGCCGACCACGGATATGACAAGCATTTCGGCGATAAAGGTCGCTATCAGCAGGAGTATCGGGAAGCGTACGAGCGCGGCTATCGCCAAGGCTACTACCCGGAGGGGAGACACGAGGGCAGAGAGGAGCACGAGCACGACCCCCGTTGATGGCGCTTTTCTGGATGTGAATGCCGATTATGAGCGTGCGGAAAGGCTCGGGAGTTTGCTCCCGAGCCTTTTGCAGATTACAGCGGTTTCCAAAGTATGCGAAAGGGTTGTCATGCTGAGCGGAGCGAGGCTTCCAGGCACTGTGCGAACTGAAGCGCAGCTGAAATATTTCCTGACGGCGGTGTTCACGCAGGCTACACCCGCTTCTGCGGATTAAACGCATGAACCGCTAGCATCAGATCACGCGCAAGCCATCCGGAAGCGTTCCCTCTGAATCTGAATCGGCGTCATCCGTGTCATCGGAATCCGCCGGTGGAATGTCCTTCACGGCGGCGGTAATCTCTACGCGGCTTGCACGCCACTCTCCGTTGGCATCCTGCGAGGCCGTGACTCGTATCTCGGTTCCAGGTTGCAGCGCGGCTGCTGCCGGTTGTTTTTGCTGTTCAGCAGGGATGTTTTCGGCGTAGCCCACTTTCGCGGCGGAGATTTCCACCCGCCGGATGACGCCGTTTTTGCCTTTCACGTAAATCCACCGAGCTTCCGAATGGTTTCCGGAAGGGCTAACGAGTGTCCCAAGAAACGTACCTGAAGGTCCAGCGAAGAGCCCAGAGGTAAAGAACAAGAGAAGCAGCCCGATTTGTGTCGCGCGTCGCACCATGTCGGAATTGGATGCAGCCGGGGCGCGAAGGATGACAGGAAAATACGCGGTGTTGCAGAAACAGCAACCATCATCGGCCGCTTTCCGCGTTGCTGGACGATTCGGGATAACGCGGATGGTCCAATCCGGGCCAGCCGACGCCCCGAATGGAATGGCATTCGGGCCGAGATGGGCCCAGTCGAGTTTGGAGCTAAGGACAAGCAGGACTGGCACTTGCCAGCCCTGCCACCACGTAAGCGCTATTATTAGTAATTATGCGGCTCGATGGGGAATTACCTTCCCCAAAGCGGGCCTAGTCGTAGTATTCCAACCCCAGATGGGTGATCAGCTCTTCGCCCTTCAAGTGGCGCAGCGTGTTCTTGAGCTTCATCAACTGGATAAAGAGATCATGTTCCGGATAGAGCCCCGGGGCGCTCATTGGCGATTTGAAATAGAAGCTGAGCCACTCCTGGATGCCGATACCCTTCAGCGTGCTGGTGCGTTGCGCCAAGTCCATAAAGAGCACGAGATCGAGGACGAGCGGAGCGGCCAGAATGCTGTCGCGGCAGAGGAAGTCAACCTTGATCTGCATGGGATAGCCCAGCCAGCCAAAGATGTCGATGTTATCCCAGCCCTCTTTGTTGTCGCCGCGTGGCGGGTAGTAATTAATGCGAACCTTGTGACAGATGTCTTTATATAACGCAGGGTAGAGTTCGGGCTGAAGGATGTGGTCGAGCACGGAAAGCTTCGACTCTTCTTTGGTTTTGAAGGAGCCGGGGTCTTCCAGCACTTCGCCGTCACGGTTGCCGAGTATGTTGGTTGAGAACCAGCCCTTCACGCCGATCATGCGCGCCTTGAATCCGGGCGCCAGGATGGTCTTCATCAGCGTCTGCCCGGTTTTGTAATCCTTGCCTGCGATGGGCGCCAGGTTGCGGCGCGAGAGTTCACGCATCACGGGAAGATCGACCGTCAGGTTGGGTGCGCCGTTGGCAAATGGCACGTGCTCCATGAGAGCCGCGTAGGCGTAGATCTGCGAGGGAGCGATATCCGGATGGCTCTCCAGCAACGCCTTTTCGAAGCACTGCACCGACTGATGCACTTCGCTGGGCTGCGTGTAGCTCTCGGTCGAACCGCACCAGATCATCACCAGCCGCTCTGCCCCGGAAGTCTTTTTGAAATCGCGAATGTCCTCGCGAAGCTGCTCGGCGAGGTCCATCTTGTTCTTGCCCTTCTTGACATTGGGGCCATCGATCAGCTTGACGTAGTTGTGATCGAAGACGGCTTTCCGCGGCTTGATGCTCTGCAGGAAGGGCTTGATCTTTTCCAGCAGCTCTTTATCGAGCACGCCCGCCTTGCTGGCGGCAGAGTACATATCGTCTTCGAAGATGTCCCAGCCGGTAAAGACCAAGTCGTCAAGATTGGCCAAAGGAATAAATTCCTTGATTAAGGGGGAGCGGCCGTCAGTGCGCTTGCCCAGACGAATGGTGGCCATTTGGGTTAAAGAACCGATAGGGGCTGCGAAGCCGCGACGTACGGCTTCAACTCCGGCCACGAACGTCGTGGCTACAGCGCCCATGCCGGGAATCATGATTCCAAGTTTGCCCTTCGGTGCGGCAATCTCTGCGAGATTCGAAACACCGGACGTACCAGAATTGTTCTGCTTCGACATTATGGATGCAAGTCCTTGTGGGGATATGAACAAACTATCTTCTATCACCGACGCAAGATACGCAAACCTTTTGCGCCGTCCATGCAGGAACTCCGGTTGAAAGGTCGAGTTCGGGTGTTGTGTGGCGCGTTTTCGCCCTCGGAATGCGTTTTCGTCGGCAGGAGCCGCATTTCGTAGACTTGACTCATTCGGTTGTCCTGGTTCCCAGCGATTTGAGTGCCCCAAGTCCCGTCCAGCGCTTGGGCCTGACGCGGGATTGCTGGTCGCTAAATTGAGTATCAGGGCTAACGGAGGGCAGCTTCCTCTTGCGTAAAATGATGTATATGCACGTCCAACTCCGCCGCTGGTTCATGACGATTCCGCTCTCGCTGCTGTGGGCGACGCTCTGCTTTGCCTCCGCTGGGCTCCCGGTACAGGCTGTAGTTGCGCCTGCCGGGGTGGAAGCACCCGGCTCCGGACAAACCACTCCCAGCTCGGCATCGGCCAAAGGGAATAGTGTGTCTTCCTATTCGCTGCCAGCCGGACAAATGCGCAGGGCGGAGGCTCTATACCGAACGCGTACTGCGCTGTACGTGGCGGGAACAGGTTATGGGATTGCGATCATGGCGGTGCTGCTGGCTGTGCGGATCGCGCCGCTATATCGCGACCTGGCCGGGCGGCTTGCTCGCGGACGCCTGCTCCAGGCGTTGATTTTCGTTCCGCTGCTGCTCCTCACCTGCGATCTTCTCTCGCTACCGATCGGGCTCTACGGGCACCACCTGCAATTGTCTTATGGACTTTCGGTGCAAAACTGGGGCTCGTGGTTCTGGGATCGCGCCAAGATGGAGCTGGTGACTCTTCTGCTGCTGGTGCCATTGCTGTGGGGCTTCTATGCCCTGATCGGACGCAGCCCGGCGCGCTGGTGGATTTACGCGTGGCTTTCGGCGTTGCCGGTGCTGGTGTTCGTGGTTTTTGTTGCGCCGGTGGTGCTCGATCCCCTGTTTAGCCATTTTGAACCACTGGAGAATACGCGCCCCGACCTCGTTTCAGCCATTGAACAGGTTGCGCAACGCGGGGGGCTCCAGATTCCGCGTTCGCGCATTTTCACCATGAACGCCAGCGAGAAGTTCACCACTTACAATGCCTATGTCACTGGGATTGCAGCCACCAAGCGCATTGTCGTGTGGGATACCACGGCACGAGATCTGACAGTTCCCCAGGTTCTCTTCATCTTCGGCCACGAGATGGGACACTACGTTCTCGACCACGTCTACAAGGGGATGGCATGGGCCGCCGCATTGATGCTGGCGGCGTTGGGACTGGGAAAGGTCATCGCCGACAGGGTTCTGGCCCGCTGGGGCCAGCGGTGGGGCATTCGCGGGCTATCGGACTGGGCTTCGTTGCCGCTCCTGATGCTGATTTTTTCCGTGCTGTCATTCCTGGGCGAGCCAATTGCCAACGGCTTCAGCCGCCATCTTGAGCATCAGGCCGACATATACGGGCTGGAGGTAACCCACGGAATCGTGCTTAACCAGCCTGAAACCGCCGCGCGAGATTTCCAGTTGCTCGGAGAAAAATCGCTGTCGTATCCCTATCCGAACCCGCTGCTCGTTTTTTGGGCCTACGATCACCCGCCCATTGCCGAACGCTTGCGCTTCGCGCTGCATTACGACCCCTGGGGCAAGGGGCAGCCAACCAAATACGTTCACTAGCAGCAGCGTCAGAATGTTTGTTGCAGGGGTGCGGCTTACAGTCGACCGAAGAATTAACTCTCGGAGGTGTCATCCTGAGCGCAGCGAAGGACCTGCTGTTTGCGCGCTGAGGATAAAGCGGATCATTCAGTCGCCCAAAGGCAACCAAAATAAGGGCTTTACCTCGGTTATCTAATCTAGGTTCGCAATTGCACGCTATTCGACGGGAGCTGCCGCCGCTTTTCGAATCCGATTCCGCACGTGGCTGCGGATGAACCAGGCGATACCCAGCAGAAGCACAACCACGATGACGGCATCAAGACGGTGGAACCAGAGTTTAAGTCGCGGATCGCTGTCCCAGCGCTCGCCCAGTTTGAAACCGATATAAGCCAACACCCAGCACCAGGGCCACGAGCCGGCAAAGGTGTAAAAATGGAAACGGCCTCGCGGCATGCGCGCGATTCCGGCAGGCAGCGCGATGAAGGTGCGAATCACCGGAAGCAGCCGTCCGAGGAACACCGTGATACTGCCGTAGCGCTTGAAAAAACGATCTGCCAGTTCCAGATCATGGGTGCTGAGCAGCACGTATTTACCGTACTTTTCGATGAGCGGTCTGCCGCCGTAAGCCCCTATCTCATAGGCCAGCACCGACCCGAGATTGCAGCCGATGGCGCCCATGGTTGCCACCAGCCACAACGAACTGAAGCGGTGCGCATAAACCAGGTAGCCCGAGAATGGCATGATGACCTCTGACGGCAGCGGAATGCACGCCGATTCAATCGCCATCAGCAGCACGATGCCAGGGTAGCTGAGCGAAGAAATAACCGCTTGGATGAAGGTAGCGAGCGCTAAAAGAATAGTGGAAATCATTCGTAGTCGCAGACGCTAAAATTCGCCGGAATCCTGGGTGAAAGTATAGCCCGGCAAGGAAGCGCCCTCGGGGCTTTTGCTGACTCGCACACGCGTCGTGTCGTTGTCCAGGGGAGAGACATTTGCTTCACGGAGCATGGCATATTGGGCGAAGACTTCGCTGTAGAGTTTGGTCACCAGGTACAGTTTACCGGTGGCCTCGTGGCGCCAGACCTGTCCGAGCTGAACCGACTTTACGGGCATTTCGATTTCCAGCCTAATGAGTTCACTCGCCAGCGTCAACTGGTAATAAGCTTCGTTTAGGTCCGACGGGGGCCCACGTTCGCCCGTATTTGTCTAACGTGGGGTAGTTCTTGAATTGTCGTGCTGCATGGCCGACACCGGTTTAGCCCGCCGCCGGCAGTTCGCCGCCCATCAGTTGCCCAAGTCCATTGGCAGGGAAGCGCACACCGAGGTAAAACGTTCCAAAGTCCGAGTAGACCGCGCTCACTTCATCAAAACGCATCTCGTAGATGAGCTTCTTGAACACCACCGGATCGTTGCCGAAAAGGTCCACGGCCCACTCCCAGTCGTCGTAACCGATGGAGCCGGAGATGATCTGCTGCACCCGTCCGGCGTAACGTCGGCCCACGGTTCCGTGCTCGTCCATCTGCCGTTGCCGCTCTTCAATAGGCAGCGTGTACCAGTTCTTGCTTTCTCCGCGCCGGCGATCCATGGGGTAGAAGCAGAGATAGCGAGTGGCCGGAATCTTCGGGAACAGCCGTGGGCGCATCGCCTGCCTTTGCCGTGCTAGTAAATCCTCAACAGCGCGATTCCACTCCTCCGAGTGGGGCGCTAAGTTTCCCGATGCACACTCGCGATAAAGCTTCACCGTCGATTCATAAAGCCCAAGCTCCACCACCGAGAGGTACGAACTGGTTTGCCTGAGATAGTCCTGCAGGCGAAGGCCGCTCAGACAAAGCTCGGCGCGGTTCAGCTCGTCGACCGAATCGCGAAAGTGCAGAATCAGCAGGTCTCCCTTGTGCCCCAGCACGGAGAACAGCGCCGTCTGCCCGGAGCCTTCAAGTCCAGCCAGCGTGCTGCCGGCCTCGGCAATAATCTCGGCTTGCTCGGCGGCGGACAAGCGGTTCCAGGCCGCCCATCGGATGCGGAACATCTGGTGCAATACGCTGGCGCCTTCGATGGTAAGCGGCAGGGCTGGCAGTTCGGTCATGGTCTTTTCCTGAACTCGATTTTTTTTCAATGCTTCGCCGGTCATGGTTCGACGGTCAACGCTTCGATGGTGCCGCAGATTCGCCCGCTGTTGGCTAAACCGCGGGGTTCCTTTTAACAGCCTGCTAACGTCACACGCCGGAAGTAGAGGGCATGAAATCAAATACACTTCGCGAGTATCATGTTGAGCGCAGCGAAACATCCCAGGGAACTGTCCCAACCAGGACCGCTCTGGGATTTTCGATAAAGTCCTTCCGCTGCGTCTCAGCCCGCGCCGTGCGGGGATTCTTCGCCTCTGCTGCGCTCCGGCTCAGAATGACACCCCTCAATTAGACCTGTGACACACTACACTTGTATCTCACAGCGCCTCGCCAACGGCTTTCGCTGGCCGCAACCGGCCTCTCCATTGTAATCTGCCAGAGCAGATGTGCTCCAACCGGAGCGCGAGGGAAAAGCCATGGTCCGAGGAACTATTCCACGGCAGCCATCCAAGTTCGGACGCCAAGCCGGGGTCCCTGCCACGCGGGCAGTTACGCGTGGTGGGGTGGAAGCCGGCACAAAGGCGGTTCGCGGAGGCGCGAAGTCCGTCAAGGCGGTTAGCGGTAAGCCGGGCAGGGAAGCCCGGCCCATCGTTCCCAAGACCGCAAAAGCAACGTCGAAGCCAAAGCAGAAGAGTGCTGCCAAGCCGGCAGGCTTCGCCGCAAAGCCAGCGAAACAGGCGGGTGGATATGATCCGCTTGCCCCGCAACGAATTCGCGAGCTTCTCGCCAGGCTGGACGCAACCTATCCCGGCGCGAAATGCGCGCTCCATCACAGCAGCGCGTGGGAGCTGCTGGTGGCGACCATCCTCTCGGCCCAGTGCACCGATGCGCGGGTGAACATGGTCACTCCGGGACTGTTTAAGAAATATCCAACGCCGCAGGCGTTTGCCGCGCTTGAGCCGCAGGAACTGGAGCCGGAGATTCGCTCCACCGGCTTCTTTCGTAACAAAGCGAAGTCCGTTGTGGGTGCGGCGCGCAAGCTGATAAGCGACTTTGGCGGCACGGTTCCGGATGAGATGGACAAGCTGCTCACGTTGCCCGGGGTGGCGCGCAAGACGGCGAACGTCGTCCTCGGCTCATGGTTCGGCAAGGCTGAAGGCGTGGTCGTGGATACCCACGTGCATCGCATTTCGCGCCGGCTGGAGCTGACGGTCAACGATGATCCGAAGACTATCGAACAGGACTTAATGAAGATAATTCCGCGCGAGCGCTGGATCGACTTCGCGCACCAGATTATTCATCATGGCCGCGCGCTTTGCCTGGCGCGAAGCCCAAAGTGTGTTGACTGCCCGCTTGAGAACCTCTGCCATGCGGCAGACAAAACCTGGTCAACGGTAGATATGCATCCGAATGCGAAGTGAGTGTGAAGCAAAATTGCCCTAATGCTCGGAACTTCTGTGGTGTCATCCTGAGCGGAGTACGGCGGAGCCGAACGGAGTCGAAGGACCCCTATCGTCGTCATACCATTGTCGGCTCAAATCCTCCCACCTTGGGTTTACGCGCTCAACAAGCCAGATCTTTTTGCGTCGCGACCAGCCCTTCAGCTGCTTTTCGCGATTGATCGCGGTGCGGATGTCGTCGAAGCTCTCGAAATAAATGAGGCGGTTCACTTCGTATTGCTTGGTGAACCCTTCAAACGCGCCTTGCTTGTGTTGCCAGATGCGCTTGTGAAGATTGTTGGTCACGCCGATGTAGAGCGTACCGGATATGCTGGCGGCGATGTACACGTAGAAGTGCCGGGTAGTTGCGGCCATAGGGGTCCCTCGACTTCGCTTCGCTCCGCTCGGGATGACAGCAGGGAATGAAGTTCTACCTTCCCGCACTCCGCGAGCTGCCCAGCACTTCCAGCACGTCGATGGCGGCGCGGTAGTTTCCGAAGGGGGCCGCGAGTTGCACTCCTTGCACCATCGGACGCACCTGCGCCAGCATTTCGCGGGCAATCTCCACGCCTTCCGCGCGTGCCGCCTCAGATGTGGTGGCCGCGCCCATGCGGCCGATGATGGAATCCGGCACGGAAACCCGCAGTTCATTCTTCATGAACTCCGCATTGCGCACGCTGGTGAGCGGCCAAATACCGGCAAAGATTGGAATGCGCAGGTGCTGCACGCGGCGCAGGAACTGCTCCAGCAGATCGACGTCGAATACCGGCTGCGTTACCGCGAAATCGGCGCCTGCCTCGACCTTGTATTCGAAGCGCCGAATCTCTTCTTCGATGTTCGGGACGCCCGGATTAGCCCCAACTCCGATTACGAACCCGGTTGGCGATCCGATGGAATTGCCGCCAATGTCCACGCCGCGATTGAGGTTGTGAACCACGTTGACGAGCCCTATGGAGTCAACATCGAAGACTGCCGTAGCGTCGGGATAATTACCGAGTTTCGGCGGGTCGCCGGTAATGCAGATGAGATTGGTGATGCCCAGGGCCGAAGCGCCCAGAAGATCGCTCTGGATGCTGAGCACATTGCGATCGCGGCAGGTGTAGTGCAAGACGGTCTCGACGCCCACCTGTTGCTGCATCAACAGGCAGAGCGCCTGGTTACTCATACGCGCCGAGGCGCGAGGGCTGTCGGGAATGTTGATGGCGTCAATGCCGACCGACTTCAGGAAGCGAGCGCCTTCCAACTCCCGCTCAATCGTTACCCCGCGCGGCGGAACGATCTCGATGAATGTGGCGAAGCTGCCTTCGGCCAGCTTAGCCCCGAGTTTGGAGCGCTGGGCAAGCGGTACGGTTTGCTTCTCCGCCTCGGCGGTGGCGGGAGCGACATGAAAAGAGCTGATGCGCGCTTCTCCCGCTCGCAAGGCCGATTTCATGGCCCGAATGTGCTCCGGCGTGGTGCCGCAGCAGCCGCCGATCAGGCTTGTGCCTGCGGCGATCAGCCGGCGCGTGTACTCGGCCATGTATTCCGGGGAGCACAGGTAGATGTTGCGCCCCTCGACGTTCCGAGGCATGCCCGCATTCGGCTGCGCTGAAAGTGGGAGGTTCGTGACCTGCCGCATCCGCTCAATGGCGCCCAGCATGGCGACGGGGCCGACGGAGCAGTTGCATCCGAGCACCTCCGGGCCGTACCCCTCTATCCGTTTGGCGTAGCTTTCGGGCGTGGAGCCGTCGAGCGCGTTGCCTTCATCGTCGATGGTGACCTGGGCGACGACCGCAATTCCCGGAGCGGCGTCACGGGCCGCCAGAATGGCCTGGTGCAATTCCTCGATATAGCCGAAGGTTTCCAGGATGAGCAGATCGATTCCGGCTTCGGCCAGTGCCGCAATCTGCTGCGAGAAAGCCGCCCGGGCTTCATCGAGGCCGATCTTGCCCAGGGGTTCGATGCGCACGCCCAGAGGGCCGACCGAGCCGGCCACCATGACCTCGCTTCCCGCGGCACTACGCGCCAACTCTACCCCGACGCGATTGATTTCCACGAGTCGGCCCTGACATCCGTGACGCGCCAGACGAAACGAATTGGCCCCGAAGGTGTTTGTTTCAAGTATCTCGGCGCCAGCTTTGACGTATTCCTGGTGTACGCCGGCAACCAGTTCAGGCTGCGATAGGTTCAGTTCATCGTAGCAACGGTTGATGAAAATGCCCTTCGAGTAGAGCATCGTGCCCATGGCCCCGTCACAGAGCACCGGGCCACGTTGAAGCCGAGTTCGGAAGTCGGTAGACATATCGCTAAGCGTCTCAAGAACACGATAGCATACCGGATTGCGGAGAATTTACTCCGGTGGAGGCAGGCATCTGAGAGAGAGCCGTCCCCGTTCGAAATGCGCTTTCCTGGTCCCGGCAACGGCTTCGGCAGGCGATCCGGGGAGCGGCCGGGCAGCTCTTTGGAAGCGCGTGCTCTGCTATACTCAGTCTCGTTCCCAGCAGCTTGGTTTCATGTTTAGTTTCATCTTTCTAGCGGAGTGCCTGGATTGAAAAAGGCTGTGGTTCTCATTCTCTTGTGCTGCCTGTTGGCCACACTATTATCCTGTGGCGGCTCGAACTCGACTCTCGTATTCATCACGTCTTCAACCCAGACTGTAGTTACGGGCGGGTTTCTTCAGCTCACAGCGAATGTCCCAGTAACGTGGTCGGTCACGACGGGAAATGGCGCCATCGATGCCACCGGATTATTTAGGGCTGGCAACACGGCTGGGACAGCGACGGTGACAGCGATTTCGAAAGACGGCACCGGATCGAGCGGCACTCTGGTCATAAGCATCACCGCAACTGGCACTACAACTACTAGCGGCTCATCGCCGACCGGGATCAGTCATCGGGTTTTCATCAGCAATGAGTTCAACGGGTGGCTGAACATCGTCAATGCCGATTCAGACGTGCTCTCCTCGCACACGATTACTATCGGCGGCGCGCCAACATACATATTGCAAACCTCCGACCAGACTGCCGAAGTGATCTATGACAAAACCAACAACATTTTGGCGCTCGTCGATAACTCTAAGGAAACAGTGGAAGCCGCGACCTCCAGCGGTGCGATTGGCACCGGCAAGATTTCGTTGGCGGGAACCATCACGAGCGCGGCAATTATCCCAGGCGGTACTGCCGTTTATGCTGCCGTACCTACGGCCTCGCTTCCGAGTAATCCTTCTGTTCCGGGCGCGGTCTACCGAGGTGATTTCACTACCAGCGGCTTTCTTTCAGCCAGTGTTCCGGGTGCCCGCTTTATCGCCCTGGACCACCAAGGGGTGGACATGCTCGTGTTCAGCCAGAACTCCGATACTGTGACCTTGGTGACCAGCGCCGCTGGAACTCTAATCAGCAATACCGGAACGCTCACCCCCCAGGCTTTGCCCAGCGTCGCAGCCAATTGCACCGCGAACTGTTTTTCGCGTCCGGTGGCAGCCGTCTTCAGCGATGATGACACGACAGCCTACGTACTGAGCTCCGGGCCGGCCAATGGCGGGACGCAGGCGATGGTGACCGTGCTCGATATGACCCAGACTCTGCAAACTCAGGCGCTATCATCGCCGCCTACTCTGCCCGCCGTGAAGCAGACTCTGAACGTCAGCGGTGCGAACGTCGGACTTCTACCGGACGTAGGCTCTCTGCCGGGTACTCAGCTCTATGTCGCGGGAGCCGAACTTACGCCATGCACCGGCGATCCCACGCAGACGTGCCAACAAGGCGTTCTGACAGTAATCAACACTAGTACCAACACCATCACGACTACCGGGCTGGTCGGTCCGGACGGCCCCAAGGTTATGCCTGGCGTGCTGACCTTTGACGGAACGAATCTCTGGATTGGTTCCAGCGGGTGCCAAGTTTCGCCTGGAGCGAGTGGCTGTCTCTCGCTTTACATGCCTTCAGGCTCTCAGGTCGTGACGAACACCTTGCCTGGTGTTCTCAGCGACCAAACTGACGACGTCACTGGCATGGTGTGGCTCCAGCCCGTCAATGGACGCAACATTATGTACGTCATCGAGGGCGGAGCATTGCACATCTACGACAACTCCTTCGACGACTTGACTTCGCAAATCGGCTTGTTCATCAGCGGCACGCAGGTCGATGCCAAAGCCGCGAAATAGCGCGCGCTTGCCACACCAATGCGGCGGAGCTTATCCGCCGCTTTTGTCTTTATGGGATACTTAGCTCCCGCGCCCCAAGCAACGGCAAAAGCGCCCCCTAGTTGCGTTCAACATGCTACCCGCTAGACCAATTCCCACGTTGGTGTGTGTCCAAGTTCTCAAGAGGATGTCATGGCGACCGTAGCGCCGAACGCCTGTGGCCGGAGCAGCCACGCTGCGTACCCGACATTACATTTGATCAGCAAGAAGCTGTTCAGGCGCGGAGTGGAGCCACCTTTTGTTTTCGGCGGTGGAAACAAAGGGTGGCTCGACTTCGCTCGCCATGACACCTAATACTCCTGACACACCTAATTGTGTTGGGGAATCGCGCTAGGCGCTCTTAGTTATTCGAGGCGTCACTCTACCGTTGAGGCTCCAGCACCAGGCGGTGTGCTACCGAGCGCGCGACGGCTTCGGCCGTGTAAGGCAGGGCAAACGTCGCACCTGTGTACCATGCTTCCCACTGGTCGTTGAAATATGGACTGAACAGGTTTCCGCTCTGGCCGTTCACAATGTTCAGAGTCGTTGAGTCGAAGTTTGACAAGTCCACGGTCAAACGCTGCGAAGGCCCAAAGTGGAGGCCAACCTGCTTCACCGTATCGCCGGAGCCCGATTGCGGTTGACGTCCGGTCCCTGCCCAGCGCCTCAGGAAGGGAACCTTGCCGTAAAGGGGATGCTCAATCTCAACTGGAAAGTCATCGCCGTAACGCCAGGCGGCAAGGTTTCCGGGTGCGCGTCTATCGGCCACAGTCTTCTCAACCGCCGAACACAGCAGTTCCTCGTAGCTGCCATACTGAGCCGGCAGCCAGCGTGGAAGTTGATGCAGGACCACGCTTTCCAGCCAGCTGCCGGAATTGAACCAAGCATATTGGCCGGCCTCGGCTCCAAGCTTCGATTCCAGCAGAGTCTGGTAGAGGTTGCGGCGCGCGTGGTGCTCGATTGCGGCTGCGGCGGAGTCGACGTTCATCCGGCCGTCCCACTTGCGCAGCAGGTCGGCTGCCTGGCGGGCGCGTGGCGACGCCTTTGGCCAGGAATCAACGGCGTAAGCGAAGCGCTCGGCGAAAAAGCGGTCGACATCGGAATCGACATCGTTCTGCAAGGCCAGCATGTCGTCGGCGGTGAATTTCTTCTCCTCCCGCAGCACCCGGTGAATGCGTTCAGCACGGTAGGGGCTGCCCCAATCCGTGGCGATCACGTAGGGGTAATCATCGGGGGTAACGCGCTGATTCGCCGTGGCCAGTATGCCTGAAGGCGGATCGTAAAGCCGCGGCATCTCGTCGAAGGGGATGTAGCCCTTCCAGTCATGGCTCTCGTCGCCTCCGCTGGCCGGAACCAAGCCATCCCCAGGAGCCCTGATTGGGACAAGTCCAGTGGCTTGATAGCCAATGTGCCCCTCGACATCGGCATAGACGACGTTCTGCCCTGGCGAGCCCATCCGCGAAAGGGCAGTGCGGAACTCGTCCCAATTCCGGGCCGTATCGAGATCGAAAAAGGGAAAGGTAAACCCGGCAGGGTCATAGATTGTCCAGCGCAGGGCAAGCTGGCGGGTCTCGTCCTTGAAAGCCGGAGAGAGTCTGAGTGCGGGTGTAATCACCGGCCCGTGACGGGTCACCAGCACGTCCATCGCTCGCTCCCGTCCACCCCTGACACGGATAGTTTCATGGCGTACCGCAGGCTTCTGCCAGCCTTCGGGTGTCAAATACTCCCCTTGGTCATTGAAGCTTTCAATATAGAGGTCTTCGACATCCGGCCCCAGATTGGTGAAGCCCCAGGCAATGCGCTGGTTATGACCGACAATGACAGCCGGCAACCCCGGCAGCGTGACACCGGCCGCATCGTAATCGCCACTGGTGAGATGGATCTCATACCAGGTATTGGGGATCCGGTGCGGCAGGTGCATGTCGTTTGCGAGCAATGGCTTGCCGCTAGCCGTATGGACACCGGAGATAACCCAGTTGTTCGATCCGGGCACAAGTTCGGGCTCCAAGGCCGCGGCGGAAGCAGCACCGGGGTGGCGATGATGACCGCGATGCGCGTCAGGCAGTGACTCTTCCTTTGCCTGAGCAAATGGACGCTCTCCGTCGGGCAATATGTCGCGCCCGGAAGTCGTTGGAAACAAGTCCGTGGTTAACTCGGGCCCCAGCTTGGCGGCGATCTTCTCCCGCTCTAATTTGTCGCGATAGCCGTAATGGTTCAGCATCTCCGACATCATGGCGCCTACCAGAAAGCTGTCGACCGGACTCCACGCGCGCGGGAAGTAGCGCAGCACCCGAAACTCGAGCGGAAGTGAGCGCTGATGCTCGGAAATGTAGGCATTCACTCCTCGCGCATAACTTTCCATGTACTGATGGTCGCGGGGTGAGAGCCGTGAGACAGCCGCCTCCGCCGCCTGCCGCAGCCCGAGGACGCGCTGCGCAATGTCGAGATTGAGGTAATCGCTGCCCATTTCCTCTGCAAGTTCACCGGCGGCATAGCGCCGGCTCATATCCATCTCCCAAAGCCTGTCCTGCGCCGTCACATAGCCTTGGGCAAAGAAGAGGTCGGTCAGCGAACTGGCAGTGATGGCGGGAACGCCGTGGGCATCGCGCAACACGGTTACGGAAGCGTTCAGACCGACAACCGGTTGTGTGCCGTCAAGTTGTGGCAGGGCCGTGCGGGCGGCGGCAAGGAACCATGCGGTCGCACCGGCGAGCGCGATCAGGCAGAGCAGGAAGAAGCCGACGCCGGCACGGACAGCGAGACGTCTTCCAGGGTGGCGGCGTGTTACCGAAGCGGAAACCATTGGGGGAGCAAAGGAAAACATGGGCCTGAGGGCATTATGCCATGCTGAACCACGGCCAATGAGCCAAACCCGGACGCCCGCGAATCAAAAGGCCCTGACCCGAAACAGGCGCAAGCGCGCTGAATTCACGCAATTAGTTGGGCGTGTGCAGCAACGAATGTTATTCTACGGCTGAGTTACGGCAAAACCAGGGATACTATTTCTTTAATCTTTTTGTTTCGTTCAAGGTCGCCGCTCCCTGATGGTCGCGTCGGCTAGAGTGTCATGACTTCGGAAGACATCATCTCCGGTTTTGCTATAAGCGCCCGGCTGACAACTTGACCATGCTGCCGAAACGCATTGACGATTACTCAACGGTCTCGCGGGAAATGCATCGCGTGGCGGAAGAGATTTTTTACGCTCACCTGAAGCGCGTCGGCCTCAAGCGTACAGCGCAACGTGACGCCATTCTGCGCACATTCCTGGAAACCCGCGATCATCTGTCTACCGAGGAGCTGCACCATCTGGTCAAGAACCGCGATCCGCGGATCGGGTTTACGACCGTATACCGGACCTTGAAGCTGTTTGCCGATTGCGGATTGGCCAGCGCCGTGGCCTTCCAGGACGGTGTAGCGCGTTACGAGCATCAACTGAACCGGCGCAATCACCATCACATGGTCTGCACCGAGTGCGGCAGTTCGGTGGAGTTTTTTTCGCCCGAAATTGAGAAGGTCGAGCAGGAAATCGGCCTCAAGCATCGCTACGTCACCACCCGGCACACGTTTCAGATCTATGGAATCTGCGAGGAGTGCGGGAAGAAGGCTCGGCGGTTTGTGTGAGTCACTCCTCAACCAGCGAGGCCCAAGGGACATCGCCCGCCAGCGCGGCGGAGGAGGTTGAGAATGGCATTCTGCACGGTCTGTGGCGCGCATCTGAATGAAACGGCGGCTTTCTGCCCAAGTTGCGGCACGGCGGTGAAGCGCGAAAACGCAGCAGCTGCCGGACCTGCCACTGGCGTCCCGGTTGGGGACCCGCCAGGCGGTTACCAGCCAGACACGGCTGCTCCGGCAATCTCGCAGAACTTGGCTGGAATGCTCTGTTACATTTTTTTTGTAGGTGTCATTTTCCTTCTTGTGGGACCATACAACCGCAATCGGTTCATCCGTTTTCACGCTTTCCAGTCGATCCTGTTCACGATCGCCTGGGTTGTCTTGCACGGGGTGGTTGCCATCCCATTTTTCGGATGGGCGATATGGCCGGTAATGGAACTGGCGTTCCTGATTAGTTGGATCGTGCTGTTGATCAAGGCCTATCAGGGCGTGATGTTCAAGTTGCCAGTCATTGGCGAATTTGCAGAACAACATGCTTGAGAATCAAATTTCTTTTGGGACCAAGAAATTCGAAAAGGGAAACTGAAAGCGGTTGTGTGCTTCTGGCCGGTTCCAGAATCGTCGACTGGAACTTGTCCGGGAATGTTTTCTGCTCAACACTCTTGACATTCGTGCGGTAACTGGCAATCCTAGTTGTTTTTTACTTCTGCGTTTATTTCGACGATCGGCGGAAGTGGCGGCATACTTCTCGTCTGAGGAAGGCTCTGAGTGCTGATTCGAGTTTTTTACCACCACAAGTGCTTTGACGGGGCGTGTTCGGCTGCCCTTTTCTCGCGCTTTTATCGCGAGCGGATTCGTGCCAACGTGGAGTTCGAATTCGTCGGCCTTGTGCACAGGGCCGGAGCTCTCTTTGAGGAGAGCGACTTTACCGGCGACGAAAACGCAATCGTCGATTTTAAGTACTCGGCATCCCCGAAGATTACCTGGTGGTTCGATCACCACCAGAGCGCATTTCTAACGCCGGAAGATGCGGCTCATTTTGAGCACCAGCAGAGCAATACGAAATTCTATGATCCCGATTTCAAGTCCTGCACCAAGTTGATTGCCACCGTGGCCGAGAATCGTTTTGGCTTCGATCTGGAACCTGTGCGGGAAATGGTGCAGTGGGCCGATATTATCGACGGAGCGCTCTACGATAGCCCGGAGGACGCCGTGGGAATGCGCTCACCCGCCACGCGGCTGACCATGGTCATCGAAGCGAGTCAGGACCCGCAGCTCCTGCCGCGCCTCATCCCTTTGCTGGCGACTCGACCGCTAGAACAGATCGTGGAAGACCCCTTTGTCGCGTCTCTGATTCCACCTTTGCTGGAAAGGCATCGCGGCTCAATCAAGATTCTGGGAGACCACGCCGAGAGCCGGCAGGGGACAGTGTTCTTCGACGTTACTGGATTCGACTTGGAGGGTTACAACAAGTTTATCCCCTACTACTTGTACCCTGAGTGCGTCTACAGCGTCGGCCTCAGCAAGAGCAGCTTCCGGGTGAAAGTCTCTGTCGGCTCGAACCCATGGACCACAGCGGCGGATCTTACCAATCTGGCAAAGATTTGCGAACGCTATGGCGGAGGCGGCCATGCCCGAGTTGGGGCTATCTCGTTCGACCCGGCACACGGCGCCCAGGCGCGGGTCGCGGCGAATGAAATCGTCGCCGAACTCCGGGCATACGAAAGCGACCACCACCGCTAAGTTCATTCCTTGCATTCGTCGTGCACCATTCTGGGGGCACCATTCTGGGGCTCAACTGTACCCGCCTGCCGCCTCTGCGGAATATGCCTTCTATAGCGTTCGTTCTAGCGTGATGCCACCGGGGTTCCCGAGATGCGACGGGGTTGGGCGTATTGTGCGGAAAGCTAACTCTGTAACCAACACCACGCGAGGGGTATCCTGCGCGCAGTCTACTTTGCGTCTTTCAAAAAAAAGGTTTCTGCGGCGTTCATAGGCGATTTCTATCTACGCGGAAAACTCAGAGAGATTTCCCCGGCAACTAACGACAGAGTAGAAGTTAGGAAGGCGCTCACCATGCACATTGCCGGCAAGCGGTCTCTCCCACTCCTGGTTCCTCTTCTGATCTCTTTTCTGGCTTTTGCGCAGACGCCGCAGCAAGTGACAGCCGAGAAACGGGAGCCCGCTTCGGAGCGGCAGCCGGACAGCGTTGCGAGTTTTGCCGTCAACGTTAATGTCGTGAACCTGTTTTTCACGGTGAAAGATAGCCATGGCGTTCCAGTGCACAACCTTTCCCAAAAGGATTTTGAGGTATTCGAGGATGGGAAGCCGCAGACCATCAAGTATTTCCAGACGGACGCCACTCAGCCACTAACCCTCGGGCTGCTCGTTGACACCAGCGGCAGCACCCGCCGCATTTTGCCGTTCGTGCGCCAAATTGGGAGCCAATTTCTCGGCAATGTGCTGCAAGATAAGGACTTGGCGTTCCTGGTGAGTTTTGACGTGGGGGTAGATCTGCTGCAAGATCTCATTGGCCCCAGCGCCGAGCTGAGGATCGCATTGCGCGAAACCAGCAGCGACGCCGGCGACTGGATGCTTCCGGGCAAAGAGGGTTTCCCTGATACGCGGAAGGGCTCGCGCGGTACGTTGCTCTACGACGCCATCTACTTGGCTGCCACCGACGAACTGAAACATGAGGTTGGGCGGAAAGCCATCGTCGTCATCACCGACGGTGTAGACCAGGGCAGCCAAACCAGCGTGGCCGCAACGATTGAGGCAGTGCAGAAGGCCGACACGTCGGTTTATGTGCTGCTCGCTTATGACCGTGATTACGGAGCGCGTAGCGAAGATATCGGAAAGATCTGCAAGGAAACAGGCGGCAGGGTGATTGAGGTTAGCCAAAAACCTGGCGAGGTGGGGAAAGCCATCGAGCAGATTTCAGAAGAACTGCGCACCCAGTATTACATCGGCTATACGCCCGCGCAAAAGGGTGATGGCTCTTTCCGCAAGCTTCATGTTCGAGTTAAGGACGGCGAGTTTCGCGTACAGCTCCGCAAGGGATACTACTCGCCAAAAGAGTGACCCGGCATAACAAACGAGCGCCATGGGAGGCTAATACACCGACTCAATCGAGTTGACCTTGGTGGCGATCCGGAAAGCCAAGTCCTCGGGTTCTTGCGGAAGAAGTTCCCGCACTCGTGTGGGGAACTCGCTCATCAGTCTTTGGTAGCTACAAGCCTTGAGCGAGGGAGCTGCGGCGAATCCAATCGTGTCCGCCATCCTGCAAGCGAGGCGAATGACAGCGAGCAGGTCGAACGCACCGCCTTCATGGGCCCCATGATGGCGCGAAATAATATTGAGAAACTGGTTCGGCAGCTTCCAATCTACGGCCAGCCGCCGGCCCGCCTCGCAATGGTCGAGTTCGAACATCTCGTGCTCCCGCTGTAAGACCTCAAAGGGTTCTTCTTGCACACTCTGCAAGAAATTTGCGTATCGTCCGGGCTGGATGACCGCCAGCGCCGCCCGGCCAATGTCGTGCATGATTCCAGCAGTGTAGGCGGTCCCTTTGTCCATAAGACTTGCCGAGGCGTATTCCTCGGCGAGCAACCCACATGCCAGGCTATGACGCCAAATAGCCTGTAACGATGGATTCTTTAGTGCGCCACCGAGATACGCTCGAACCCCAACCGTAACCGCCAGACCTTTGACGCGCTCAAGGCCGAGGGCGGCGATGCCTTGCTGGATGCTCGTCACCGTTGTGTGAATAGGGAAAATGGCCGAATTGACAATTGTGAGGATCTCGCTCGAAAACGCCTGGTCGGTTGAGATCAGAGCGCTCAACTGATGGAGCGAAGAATCTTTCTTGGCTACAAGATGAAGCACCCTTGTGGCCACCAGGGGAAACGGAGGCAACCGCACCAATGCCCACGGAACCCTCACGAGATTTTCCTGGTATCTTGCGGTCACTGGGAGCCCTCTGGTACGGCCGCCGGCGACCGGACCCGTATGGACCTGCATATGTGCTATCGGCAGGTCTACCCATTTGCAACACAATGTTCACCCTCAAAGCGAACTATTGGCTGCAAGCTGTGCGAGTCCCCCTATCTTGATATAATCAGCCTATCGTGCCTAAGTTTTCTATTGTTGTTCCGTTTCACAATGAGCAGGAGAGCATCACCGAACTCTATGACCGGCTGACGGCCGTGATGGAATCGGCGGGCGAATGCTTCGAACTGGTGTTCGTCGACGATGGCAGCCACGATCAGACGTTCCCCCTGTTGCAGGAAATCGCCGCCATCGACAGCCGCGTAGTGGTGGTGAAGCTGAGCCGGAACTTCGGCCAGACCTCGGCACTGGCGGCCGGCTTCGACCATGCGCGGGGCGAGTACGTCATCGCCATGGATGGCGATCTGCAGCATGACCCGGATGACATCCCGGCGTTCATCGCGAAGATTAACGAAGGCTACGACATTGTGAGCGGCTGGCGTAAGGTGCGCATTGACAACCTGGTGATGCGGCGAATTCCCTCGCGGTGCGCGAACTGGCTGATGTCGAAGCTGAGCGGCGTCGATCTCCACGATTTCGGCACCACCTACAAGGCTTACCGCCGCGAACTGATCGAGCAGGTGCCGCTCTATGGCGAGGGCATGCACCGCTTTATTCCCGCCTTGGCGTCGTGGTATGGCGCGCGTATCTGCGAGATTCCCATCAAGAACATCAACCGGGACAAAGGCAAATCGCATTACGGCATCACGCGCACCTTCCGGGTTTTCTTTGATCTGATCACGATCCGCTTCCTGCTCAAGTACCTGTCGAGGCCGTTGCACTTCTTCGGAACGGTAGGAATGGCGGGAATTTTTGGTGGTTCGGCGATTGCGCTCTGGATGATGGCGCTGAAATTGTTGTTTCATGCCGACGTCATGGATCAACACGGTCCGCTATTAATCCTGGCGGCGGTAATGATCGTGGCTGGTGTGCAATTGCTGGCGTTTGGATTGTTGGGCGAATTGCAGGTGCGCCAATTCCATACGAAGGCCAGCGCCGGAGTGCCTTACCGCGTCGAAAAAGTGATCCGTGCCGCGGACAATGAAAAAGAGCTGCAAAACTAATCCAGTTTCGCGATAAGGTACGTCCCCAGGAAGCCCGGCCCTGGCGTGCCTTCCCTGTGTATTGTTTTCATCACACAAACCTGTGTTACAAATCACTGAAGATTGCAGATGTGCTATGCGATAGGTACATCCAGAAAGTTAAACCTTTAGAATTCATACCCCCGGCGGGGGCGAAATCGCGAAACCCGGCAATATCAGTGCGGTTGTTTGTCCGGGAAAGCTCCGTTCGCATCTGCCGGGGGCACAGTGTTTAGGGCCTGTTTTTGGCGATTCAGAGCCAGGTGATCTGTTCGATGACAGTCAGTGACTTGATACGGCAGCCATCAAGGATGGCCTCGATGCTGAAAGGGTTATAGGGCCTCCCGTCAGGGCGAATCCTGTCAGGCTCCAGCATGAACTTTACGTCATTTCCCGAGACACTGATGCGGGTCTCGTGGTAGATGGGGCCTTCAACTGCCGTTGGACCATGATGTGCCCGTTCACGCCTGTTGCCCAGGTGGCAAAAGCAACGTCATCCGTCAGGTACTTCATGCCCGCATCGAAGCGCCCGGCATCGTTGGAGTCATAGAACGCTTTAAGCACCGCCATGGGAGCAGAACAGGGTTCGCCGGAGCGGGTTTCCGCGGTCTGCGCCCTAGCGGAATAGGTGAGCGCAACCACCAGCGCGAAACCAAAAGCTGCTATGTGGATCTTCATTGGTTCATCTCCAGCCTCATGTTCGCCGGCAGAGAAAGTGCTTGCGAATCTTCCTCCATATGAAAGAATGTGAACAGTAATTTTATCGATCAGGTGCATAAATCTTATGACTCCAGCAACCCAAACAGAG
>JBEKQP010000032.1:0-27624 GCA_049519595.1 Candidatus Korobacteraceae bacterium
CGAATCGCCGGTTCCGCGCCTTCCTATCCGGTCAAGTTAACGGTGACCAGCGACGACCGCGCCGGCATTCTCAAGCAGGTCACTGCCGTGATCGGCGACCAGGATACCAACATCCGTCACATCGAGGCTGGCTCCAACGAAAGCACGAACGCCTTTATTGACGTGGTACTCGATATCGCCGATGTCTCGCACCTCAACCGGATCGTTACCGGGCTGCGCAAAATCCCCGGCGTCCACGAAGTGCAGCGCATACAGAAGCTGTAAATTTTCGGCCCGACCGAGAATCTGGTCTCGGCGAACACCTGCGGGCTTTGACCCCCGTACTGGAAGGTAGAGCTGCCGTTGAATTCGGCATGCCCAAAGGCTCATTTTCTCCGGTGAAGTTTTTGATTTCTTTCCCCTTGCAGCGACGGCGCCAGGAGGAGCATCATCTCTGGACGCGAGGTGAACCCATGAAACGCTACGCTTTGCCTCTTGTCGTTCTCCTGCTTGCGGCTATTGCGCCTGCCCAGGACTTCAGCCATTTTAAGAAGGCATACTTCGTCGATACCACCGGCAATCTGAGTTTGGCCGACGACGTCCGCGAAAAGCTAACGAAGTGGGATCGCTGGCAGCTTGTTTCCCACCCAGAAGATGCCGACGTGCTCATAGTTTTGTCCGAAACCCAGCAATATGCAGGGACTGTCGCCGTAGCCAACGCAAACGCGGCGGCTTACGGAAATCGCGCAAGCGCCAGCGGATTCGGCGTAGCGGCACCGCTATATGACAAAAGATGGTTCCTGATACTGACAGAGAAGCCCGGCGATAACCCCCTTCTCGTCGTCAGCAGCCCACCCCATCTCTTTCGTTCCGCGGCAGGGCCGTTGGTGGAAAAAATGAAAGGCCAGCTCGAAAAACACGAAAAACGAAACAGTCGGTGACGGCCAGGAGCGTACAAGCTTTTTTGTAAAACTACCGCGTGGTGAACTGTCGCTTCACCGTCAACAGTTCCTTGAATTCCTGATCGCTCAGGCGCAAGGAAGCGGCGGCGATATTTTCCTCCACGTGCGTGGGCGATGAGGTTCCCGGAATCGGCAGAATCAGCGGCGAACGCTGCAAGACCCATGCTATGGCGACCTGTCTCGGCGTAGCCTGGTGCGCCTTAACGTAATCCCACTCCTGATCGGCAAAGCTATAGCGATTCTGTACCGAGACAATCGGCACGATCTTGCGGGCGCGCTCGATATGCTCCTGGGTGACATTAGAGAGTCCGATCAGGCGGATCTTGCCTTGCAAGCGCAACTCGGCCAGCGCCTCCACCGATGCCTCGAAGGAAATTGCATGATCGGGCATGTGTAGCTGGTAGAGATCGATGCGCTCGAGGCGAAGCTTCTTCAGGCTGCCCTCCACCGCCTGCCGCAGATGGCCCTGGCTCGCATCATGAATCCATTGGCCTGGGCCCACTCGCAACCAGCCGCCCTTGGTGGCAATCACCAGGCCGCGCGGATACGGTGCCAGCGCTTCGGCAATCAGTTCTTCGCTAACATCGGGTCCGTAGGAGTCGGCCGTATCGATGAAGTTGACGTCCAACTCGACGGCGCGACGCAGCGTTGCCAATGCGGCTGCGCGGTCCTTGGGTGGCCCCCAAATGCCTGCGCCCGTAATTCGCATCGCGCCGAATCCCATCCGGTTCACCGTCAGTTCGCCGCCGAATGTTATGGTCCCACTGGCGCTTGCCGTTACTTGCCGTGTGTTGCTCAATGATGCCTCCCACGAGATGAATTTGTTTCTACGATTTTGCCATACCGGTTCAGGTACACTATGTGCACCCCGTCAAATCAAGTTTCTCCTCAGCAATATTAATTTCCGGCGGGAGTTGTGACGAAAATTTCTGTCGCCCATTCGCGGGCGGCAGCTTGGAAGGAAAAGATTATGCGTGAATACAAGATCGCCGTGATGCCCGGTGACGGTATCGGCAAAGAAGTGATTCCTGCTGGAGTAACCGTGCTGCAGCGGCTGCAAGAGCGTTGCGGAGGCTTTCGGATGACCTACGAATGCTTCCCCTGGGGCTCTGACTACTACCGCAAGACCGGCCTTATGATGCCGGAGGATGCGCTGGACACGCTGAAGAAATTCGACGCCATCTTTTTCGGCGCCGTCGGCGATCCCGATGTTCCCGATCACATCACGTTGTGGGGGCTCCGGCTGAAGATTTGCCAGGGCTTCGATCAATATGCCAACGTTCGTCCGGCGCGAGTTCTGCCCGGCATCACCAGCCCTCTGCGCGGCATTAGCCCCGGAGATTTCGATTGGGTCATCGTGCGTGAAAACAGCGAAGGCGAATATGCCGGGCAGGGTGGTCGCACGCATATCGGACTGCCGGAAGAGGTTGCGACCGAGACCGCCATCTTCACCCGCACGGGTGTCACCCGCATCATGCGCTTTGCTTTCGAACTGGCGCGCTCACGGCCGCGCAAGCTGCTGACGGTGGTTACTAAGTCCAATGCGCAGCGCCACGGCATGGTGCTGTGGGATCAGATAGCCGCCGAGGTTGGCCGCGAGTTCCCGGATGTCAACGCCGACAAGATGCTGGTCGATGCGGTCACAACCCGCATGGTGGGCAAGCCGAAGTCGCTTGACGTCATCGTCGCTACCAATCTGCACGCCGATATCATCAGCGACCTGGCGGCGGCCCTGGCTGGCAGTTTGGGAATCGCTCCCACCGCAAATCTGAATCCGGCGCGTCAGTTCCCGTCCATGTTTGAGCCCATTCATGGTTCGGCTTTTGATATCGCAGGCAAGGGAATTGCCAACCCGATCGGCACTTTCTGGACGGCCGTCATGATGCTTGAGCATCTGGGTGAAAAAGAGGCCGCAGCTCGCCTGATGCAGGCGGTTGAGCGTGTGACCGGTGCGGGCGTTGCACTCACGGCCGATCTCGGCGGCAAAGCCAACACCAAGCAGGTGACCGAGGCCGTCTGCGACGCGCTTTGAAATCATAGCCGCCACTGGACGGAGGTCCCGTGGTCCCCGACATGCGCAGTGGTTGCGCGTGTCGGGGTGAGAGCGAACACTCGCTCAGTGGTTTCCTTCCGAAGAACTGCCGACGGCCAGTATTTCCGCCGAGGAGCGTGGAAGCCGGCGCCGCGGACCCACGGCTCGTTGCAAAGTTATCAGGTGTCCGGCTCATGATAGACACTCTTTTCCGCTTGGGTGCATCGAAGCTTTCCATGAGCGCGCATGCCGGAATCGAAAGTTCTCATTTATTGGCAGAAGGTCCTGTTTCTTCCTTCCGATCAAGCAAACAGTTCTCGGCACTGGCCGTAATCGTAGCGTATTTGCTGATCGTAGGCGCCCTGTGGAGCTACGGGCCGCTTCAGCAGGTGCTGATATGGCTCGATGCATCCTGGATTACTTGCTGTACGCTCCTGCAGCGCTGCTCAACCCGCGAACTTGGCCTGCGCGCGGACGGATTCCGCCAGTCCATCTGGTTTCCGCTGGCTGGGCTCGCGCTGGCAGCGGCCGTGATTTGGATTGCGCGCAGCGCCGGCACAGCGCATATCCCTCCTCATCTGTATGCTTGGCACGCCTATCCCTATGTCCTGTGGGCGTTCGAGCAGGAGTTCATCCTGCAGTCGTTCATCTTTCTGAATCTCGAGCAAGTACTTGGCACCCGTTCGGCAATCATCAGTTCCACGCTGCTGTTTGCCAGCGCGCACATTCCCAATCCCCTGCTTACGGTTTGCACATTCTTCGGAGGATTGCTTTTCACCTCCGTATTTGCGCGTTACCGAAACCTGTGGACGGTTGGCATCGTGCACGCATTGCTGGGATTGACGATAGCGTTCACGGTGCCCGACACCATCAATCACCACATGCGAGTCGGGCTCGGTTATTTGCGCTATCATGCCATGCCGCCTCACGCCATCGTCCTGCCGCCGACTCAAAAATAACTCTCCCGGAGCGCGCACTCCGTCAGCGGCTCTCACCATCTTCCAGCAGCTCTTGCAGCTCTGGTTTGTGCTTCTTCGCGCGCCGCTCAGCCTTCGTCTTGGCATCGGGAACAACTTTCGTTGGGGTGGGCATTCCGAGCAAATTCCGGGCGGCGGATTTCACCGCCTTGGTCGCGCTAAACACGTGTTTCTTTCCCTTTTTGGCCATTGCTTGATTCCTCAATCTCCGAGAGATTGTTTGACTCAGTGACGATTCTCGATCGTGATCATGACCCCTGACCGGCAGGGCTGCACAATCGGCGGTGCACTTTCGGAGGACTTATCCAAAAATAATTGTTATCTCCTAACAACTTTGCTCATCTAACTCGGTATGCGGGGTGAGTTGTTGCACAAATTCCGGGAGCTGTGCCGCGAACGCGATCTTGCGGTCACCCATCAGCGAACCTCAATTTACGAGGCCCTGTATTCCATGCCCGGCCACCCCACTCCCGAACAGGTCTACGAACGCGTCCGCCAGCAGATTCCTTCAATCTCGCTCGCGACCGTCTACAAGACTATCAATACTTTTATTGAAACCGGAATCGTGCGTGAGGCCAGCCTGCATTACGGCTCCATTCGGCTTGACAGCAATCTGGAACCACACCACCACATGGTTTGCACCAAGTGCAAGACCATTTTCGATCTCAAGCAGGGGGCAATTGGTCCTGTACTGATGAAAGGCGCTCTGCCCAACGGGTTCCGAGTTCAGCGGTTAGCGGTAGAGGTATTGGGACTCTGTGAACGATGTGCTGATTCCCAAAACAACAATTCGCTCCAGGGCGTAAACCAACGCCTTGCGGGCTAGCTTTCAAAAAACATTTTTCGAAATCAAAACCATTTCAAGGAGAGAAGAAAGCATGATAGGTGTTGGCGAGAAGTTTCCTTCGTTTTCATTGACTTCCACCGTGAGCCTCGACAAAGACAAGCAATTCAAAACGATTACCGACCAGGACTATGCTGGCAGCTGGAAGGTTGTTTTCTTTTGGCCTAAGGACTTCACCTTTGTCTGCCCGACCGAGATCGCCGAGTTTGGCCGTAAGAACCGGGAGTTCCAGGACCGCGACGCGCAGGTTCTGGGCGTAAGCATAGACTCCGAGTTCGTTCACCTGGCGTGGCGTAAAGATCACCCCGACCTGCGGAGCCTGCCATTCCCAATGATGTCTGACATCAAGCGCGAACTTTCGGAAATGCTGGGAATCCTAGACCCTAATGCCGGAGTCTCGCAGCGTGCCACTTATATCGTCGACCCGGAAGGGATCATTCGTTTCGTCATGATTACCGATCTCTCCGTTGGCCGCAACGTTGACGAAGTGTTGCGCGTGCTGGATGCGTTGCAGACCGATGAGCTCTGCCCCTGCAACTGGAAGAAGGGCGAAGCGACGCTGGTCCCTGCATAAAGGCCCGAAGCGATTTAAGTGCAGGCGTACCTTCGTCCGGACGTCAGCCTATTTCTGACCTCACTCTTCGCGTTGGTGAAGGGTGAGGTCAGAATCACAACTTGAATTCCAGGAAAGATCATGCTCGACGCACTGATTGACACTCTTCCCGATTATGCCAAGGATTTGCGCCTGAATTTCAACTCTCTGGTGCGGCAACAAACCGAACTCAGCACCCAGCAGAAATGGGGAACGCTGGTCGCCAGCGCCCTGGCTTGCCGCAATGCCGCGTTCACCGCCGCTGTGATGGCGGAAGCCGGGCAGCACATTTCCGCGCAAGTCATCGATGCCGCCAAGGCCGCGGCGGCGATCATGGCCATGAACAACGTCTACTACCGCTTTCAGCACCTGAGCAGCAACGAGAAATATGCCAGCCTGCCTGCCCGCTTGCGGATGAATGTCATGCGCACCCATGGGGCCGATGCCATGGATTTCGAATTGTGGGCGCTCGCGGTTTCGGCGATTAACGCCTGTGGCAAGTGCGTCAGCTCGCACGAGCAGGTGTTGCGCCAGAAAGACATCACCGAAGAGGTGATTTTGGCAGCGGTTCGCCTGGCGGCTGTTGTGCACGGAGTCGCCACCGTACTGGATGCTGTAATCGCCGAACAGAAAGCGCTGGAATTGCAGAGCTTTGAAGCCGCGCACGGGTAGCGCCTCTAAAACGGTGCGGAGACGTGACGCTCCACGGCCGCGATCGGAACGGTACTTGGCAATGACCTTCAGCGAGAACACCTATTACCGCACGATTCTGAACTCCATCCCAATTCCTGTGTTCGTGGTCGATAGCGACGTACGGATACGCGACCTGAACGATGCAGCAATTCGGTTCTGCGGACAGGGAAAAGACGCACTCTATCGGCAAAGCGGCGGTGAAGTGCTGCATTGCGTGCATTCGCAGGATGTCCCCGAGGGATGCGGGAGAGCGCCATTTTGCCAGAACTGCGTGATCCGCGGCTCCGTCACGACGTGTCTTCAAGGGCAGAAGGTCAGCCGCAAGCGCACGAAGATCGAGTTTGTCGAAGGAGCCTCGCGCAAACCGATGGACCTGCTGGTCACGGTAAGTCCCATGCCGGATAGCGGCGAACCATTGGCGCTGCTAATGATCGAGGATGTCACCGAGTTGTTTAACCTGCGAGCGCTTGTCCCGATCTGCATGAAGTGCAAAAAGATTCGCGACGACGAGCAGTACTGGCACGAGGTTGAACAATACTTCCACGATCAGGTGGGAGTTGATTTCTCACACGGGATTTGCCCCGCCTGCGTGAAGCAGTTCTACGGCGAGTACTCCAAACAAGTTTCGGAATAGCGGTGCATTACCGGTGCGGTACCCGCTTAGAGCCCGACCAGCGCTCCGCAAAGCGCGGCCTTCACGGATCCATTCGGAGCCGGACGGCATGGTTGGCCAGGCCGTTGGCTTCACTATTGCACTCGCGGCGGATGTGAGTGATGGAGAACTTCAGGGTGTGCGCCAATTTGCGGCAAACCCAGTTCAAGGAATAAAGACGCGGGCTCTGGCAGGTATACTCGCCCGTCATCTGTTTGACGACTACCTCGGAGTCCGTGTAGACGCGAAGCGACTTCGCCTTCACCTCGACGGCGTGCTGCAGCGCTTCGAGCAGGGCTGCATACTCGGCCACGTTGTTATCGTGGCGGCCTATCCATTTGGCGATCCTGACTGTTTCGCCGGAAGCGTTTTCAATTACCACCCCAATGCCGGCAGACCCCGGATTGCCGTGGGAGCCGCCGTCTACGTAAGCCACCAGATCCGACATTTGCCTCCGCTGTGACCACAATGCTTCAGGAATTCACCCGCGTCAAGATATTCCTTTGGTTCGATGATGCCGGAAACTCTCTACCGTTTCTGTGAATAACGTGTGAATATCTCCCGGTCGATAGCGCAGGCGTTCACGAAAGCAGCTTGCAATGTGTTGTTTACCATGCAGACTGCGTGCTCCGCAATTAATCGGCATTTGCACCTGTCTTGGGCGTTGACAATTGCGGGTTATGGGCTAGTATCGCAACTGTCGACGGTCGAAAAGGGTTGGCCTCCTAATACGTAGCTGACCTGAAGTAGACTGGGTGATCCGCTCATCGAGGCGACTCGTGGAGCGACCAGACCTGAAAAAACCGACTGCTCTGCGAGGATGCCGCCGGGGTTTGGAACTGCGAAAGCAGTGATCGCATCAAGGGCTGTGACGGTACATGCGTCCACGCTGTTAACTCCCTCGCAGGAGCCAACGGCTAGAGCATAACCAATGTCACAGCCTTTCCTATTGCTACGCAACTCCTGCCGCCATCAATCTTAGATTCAGCAACATCCGAATAAGCGACGCCACCACTTGCCTCTACGAACCGCTCCAATGCTATTCCCTTGTTGTATCCAAGGATTCCCGATGAATGGCGACCGGAGCGCATTTTCGGCAGCGGAAACAAAAGATGGCTCGACTTCGCTCGCCATGACAGTTTCATACGTGGATATAGTCGCTCTCTAACGGTTTTGGCAGGCCAGCAAAAAAACGGCGGGCATGCAGCCCGCCGTTTCCATTCAGAAATAATCAGCCCGTTAAATCAGTCAGCCAGCAAAGTCATCCGATTACGAAACCGGACTGACCCGGACCTGCTGTTCGACATACTTGCGTCCCGCCTCCAAGGCCTGGCGGTCGAGTTCGAGCATCTTCTGGTTGTGCACCGTCTCGGTCAGCACGGCCATGACGCTGTCCATCGGCAGGCACTCGGTTTCCTGAAGCATTGCCCCGAGCATAACCACGTTGGCCACCTTGGCGGAGCCGAGCGTGTCGGCGATTTCCGAAGCGGGGATGCAAATGATGCGCATGTTCCCCTCCACAACGAAATCTTCCGGCAGGCGGTCGCGGTTGTAGATGATCAACCCTCCGGGCGCGACTTGCGGACCGAACTTGCGCAACGAGGGCTCGTTCATTGCCAGCAGCACCTCAGGATGCGAGATGACCGGCGAACCGATTCGCTGATGCGCCAGACTGACGTGGCAGTGGCAACTGCCGCTACGCATTTCAGGCCCGTAGGAGGGCAGCCAGCTCACTTCCATATGCTCGCGCAGGCCCATCTCGGCCAGCAGTTGTCCGAGCAGCAGCACGCCCTGTCCGCCGAAGCCGGCAACCTTGACCGTCGTTTCACGGGTGCGTGTCCGGCGGCTCTCTTCCTTGGCCTCGACTGAAATGCCGTCCTCGGCAGTAATGCCGACCACGTCAGCGGCCGGTCTGATAGGCGGGTCCGCCGATATCACGGGCTCGAGTTTCTTATCGCGATAGACTCCGAGCGGGAACTGCTTGGCGAGCGTTTCGCCAACCCACTTGCGCGCCACCACCGGCTCCATCCTGAGAATCGTCGGGCAGGGCGAGAGAATTTCCACCAGCGAAAAACCGAGCCCCATCTTTTGCGTCTCAAGTGCCTTGCGCACCGCGCGGCGCGTCTTGACGATGTTCTTGTTGTCGTTTATCGCGACCCGCTCGATGTAGACCGGCGCCTCCAGAGTGCTCAGCAACTCGCTCATATGGATCGGGTACCCGTCGTTGCCGGGCCGCCTTCCCCAAGGCGAGGTCGTGCTGGTTTGGCCAACCAGCGTGGTCGGTGCCATCTGTCCGCCCGTCATGCCGTAGATCGAGTTGTTGACGAAAAACACCGTGATGTTTTCACCACGATTGGCGGCGTGAATAATCTCCGCCGTGCCAATCGCCGCCAGATCACCATCGCCCTGATAGCTGATGACGATGCTCTCGGGGTGTGCCCGCCTGATGCCGGTTGCGACCGCCGGGGCGCGTCCGTGCGCCGCCTGCACGTTGCCGGTGTCGAAGTAGTAGTAGCCAAACACCGAGCACCCTACTGGCGTCACCAGCACGGTCCTGTCCTGCAGACCGAGGTCGTGCAGGGCTTCAGCAATGAGCTTATGAATAACTCCGTGACCGCAGCCGGGACAGTAATGCGTCTGGTGCTGGTTTTCGTCCTTGCGGAGGAAGCGATCGTAGAATACATCCGATTTTTGATTGACGATTTGTAAGTCGTTCACAGGTTTCTTCCTTTCCGCTTAGGCCAGCGCCGTCGCGCGCGCCAGCAACTGAACGTAGACCTCTTCAACCGAGGGCACATTGCCACCGAACCGGCCATAGAATTCGACTGGAACACCACCTGAAACTGCCAGGCGAACGTCCTCGACCATTTGACCGGTGCTCATTTCCACCACCATGACTGTTCCGCAGTTCTTGGCCGCCGCGGCCAACTCAAGCGACGGGAAGGGGAACAGGGAAATGGGACGGAAGAGCCCGACCTTCAGCCCGTTCGCACGGGCGTGGTCAACCGCAGAGCGCAACACGCGCGAGACAATGCCGTAGCCAACCAGCAGGATATCGGCGTCTTCCGCCATATATGTCTCGTAGCGTACTTCCTCTTCCTGCATCCGCTTGTACTTGGCATCGAGCTTAATGATGTGCTTTTCCATAACGTCGAAGGCAAGGAAAATGGAGCTGATGACGTTCTTGCGCGTCTCCGCATCTCCACGAACCGCCCATGGCTTGTCAGGCTGCTCAACGTTGGACATCTCGATGTCGATGGGCTCCATCATCTGGCCGACGAAACCGTCGGTGAGCACGACTGCCGGGTTGCGATACTTATCGGCCAACTCGAAAGCGAGCATGGTCAACGACGCCATCTCCTGCGCCGAGGAAGGCGCCAGCACCAGATTGCGGTAGCAGCCGTGGCCGCCGCCCTTGGTGACCGCGAAGTAGTCGCTCTGCTCAGGGCCGATGTTTCCCAACCCCGGACCGGCACGCATCACATCTACAATCACGCACGGCAACTCGGCGCCCGCCATGTAGGAAATGCCTTCCTGCATCAGGCTCAGGCCGGGTCCGGACGAGGCGGACATTACCCGCACGCCGGCCGAAGCCGCGCCGTAGACCATATTGACGGCCGAAACTTCGCTCTCCGCCTGTATGAAAGTGCCGCCAACCTGCGGCAGCAACAGAGATGCGTACTCGGCGATTTCGCTCGCGGGAGTGATTGGATAACCGTAGTACGCACGGCATCCGGCCATGACAGCCGCTTTGACAACGGCGACGTTGCCCTTACACAGTTGCCGCATTCGTTACCTCCGTTGTCACCACTTCGGGCCGGTTCGCTTTCACCCGGTAAACGGTTATGCCACCTGGTTCCGGACAGCAGTAGAAGCAGATTCCGCAACCAGTGCAGTTCTCACCCTTGTATTGCGCCGGATGAACCCCATATTGATTGAGATCCGGCGACAGCTCCAGGACCTTGGGGGGACACGAGTCCACACAAAGACCGCAGCCCTTGCATTCCTGAGTATCGAATTCGACGTTACCTCGAACCTGATTTGCCATGACTTCCTCTGATGAATAAAAACCGAATTTTACGCGCCCAGGCTGCCATTGTCCGGGTCAGACTACCTGCCCATCCCCAGCGAGTTTGCCAGCGCCAGGTTATCCACTGCATTGCGCTGGAACCAGCGCGCACCTATGCCATGCTCGTACAACCCATCGCGGAACGACGGATGCGCAATGCCGATGAGCAACTCCGCTCGTTCCCTCACACTCTTTCCAAACAAATCCACCATGCCAAACTCGGTCGCGACATAATGCACATCAGCCCGCGTAGTGACCACGCCGGCGCCGGGGTTGAGCATCGGAACAATGCGGGAAATGCTTCCATTGCAGGCGGTCGCGGGTAAAGCGATTATCGGCTTGCCGAACTTGGCGCGGGCCGCGCCGCGGATGAAATCCACTTGGCCGCCGAAGCCGCTATAAAAGCTCTGACCCACCGAATCGGAGCACACCTGCCCAGTGAGATCGATCTGCAACGCCGAATTGACGGCGACCATATGATCGTTCTGTGCAATCACGAAAGGATTGTTCACATAGCTGTTGGGATGAAATTCAAAAAACGGGTTTTCGTCGACGAATTCGTAAAGGCGTCGTGTCCCCACCCCAAACCCGGCGATGACCTTGTACGGATGAAGCGTCTTTCGCGCCCCGGTAATGACTCCGCACTCGATGAGCGGGACAAGGCTGTCAGAAATAATCTCGCTGTGGATTCCGAGATCTTTGCGATCTTGCAAATAGCTGAAAATCGCGTCCGGAACCCCGCCAATGCCGATCTGGAGCGTGTCGCCGTCTTCGATCACGCGGGCGATGTGCCGGGCGATTGCGTGTTCGGTTTCGCCGGGCTGACGAAGTTCGGCCTCGACCAACGGTTGCGAACTCTCCACCAAGGCATCAATCTCGCTGACGTGCAGAGAGGTTTCGCCACAGGTGCGCGGCATATAGGAGTTTACTTGCGCGATCACGCGCTTTGCGCTGCGGGCGGAAGCCAGTGTTATCTCTACCGCCGCGCCTACGCTCATGAAGCCGTGACGGTCAGGAGGTGTCACCTGAATCAGCGCCACGTCGATGGGAAAGTCTCCGCTGGCGGCGAGCCGCTCGGCTTCGCCCAAGTGAATGGGAACGTAGTCGGCACGGCCGTCGGCAACGGCGCGCCGCACCCCTCCGCCGATGAAAAGACAGGTATGACGGAAATTTTCGGAATATTGCGGTTCCGCAGTGCGAATCTCACCGAGGGTAAGCAGGTGCACGATCTCTACGTCGCGTAAGGACGGAGCCCGATCCGCCAGCGCATTGACTAACGCTACCGGAAACCCGCTGCTCGCGTGCACGAATACCCGCATGCCGGACTCGACAACCTGCAATGCTTCCGCCGCGGTTGTCAGTTTGTGGGAATACTCATTCTCCCACTTCATCCGGTTCACCTCCCTGCACTTGCGCCCTGAACTTCGAGTTTGCCGGCCGCGGCCTGCTCGTAGCCAACGATGGAGAAATACATGGCGCGGTCAAAAAATTGTTCCAGCAACTGCAATATCTGGAGTTCTCCGAAAATCTCCGTAATCTGCTCTTCGCTCGCTTCGCGCCGCAGATACTCCCAGAGATTCTCTTTCACCAGCGAGATACACCAGATGACCTGGCTCAGCGGAACCCGCTGTGCAGCCCGCCGCGCGCCGATGGCCTGGTAACGGTTCTGAATGTCCGACTCGGTCCTTCCGAGCAGCCATTCTCCGAGGTGCAGGTAGATATCCCCCACCGCCAAGCCGAGTTCTTCTGCCGGGACATTGCGGTATGCGCTGCAACGGCTGCTTTCATTAATCTTTTGCTGCAAAGTACGCACCAAGTCCTGCGAGTGCGTTTCAATCAGCCGAACCATACGGTAGGCGAGAATCATTGTGCACCTCCCAAGGCTCTTTGTGTCTCCACTTATGCTGCACAGAATGCTCCGTGCAACTGGTGCGCATGCCAAGGGCGGAAAGCGAACCAATGGGTAGCGGACAGAATGAGTTTGTCCGGAAGCGGCCGCTCCAGCCGTGATTGTGATCACCGGTAGAAGTGACCCGTGTCACCGAGATTCTTGGTGCACCTATAAAACTAATTTAATTAGTAATAGTTATACGTAGTTTAGAAAAAATTGTGATCTGCATCATAAAAAAGCCCGGAGGGTTTGCCCCCGGGCCGGCCACTGAGACTATGTGAGGAAGAACTCGCGGGTAATCTTCATATACTCTTCGTTTGGAATCCCTGTCGCCAGATTGTCGCTGGCGACGCCGCCGTCTTGCGCCAGGGCGAATGAACCCATGCTTGCAGGCAGCCGTTTCAGCAATCTACCGGCGGCCTCTTCCATCCACCAGCGGGCCAGAGCGCCGCCCATCAGGTTGCGGAAGTTGGTTTTTGCATCAGGCGACTGTACGGTCACGACCCAGCCTTCTCCGTAAGGGTCCTGAGTTGCGACTGCGGGATTGGCGGCGACCGCTTCGTTGATGTCAGAGACGCTGCCTTCGATTGGGGACACCATGTCAACCGCTACTCCATCCCGCTTGAAGCTAAGAAGCTTCTGTCCCTGGCGGATCCACTGTCCACGTTGCGGCAGGCTTACCGCCTCCACTTTGCCGATCAGTTTGGACGCGAAGTCATCGATCCCCACCCGGACCAGATTCGGACTCTCGCTCAAAGCCCAAGTGTGTCCTGGGTGGAACCGAACATTCTCTGGCACCTGGAACCCATTCACCATATTCGGCAGCAAACGAGGCAATTCAGCCAGTGCGCGCACAGGTCGGTGCTGCGCTGCAAATACTGGAGCCTTTTTCCGGCTGAGAAAATAATCGATTACGAGGAATGTAATGAAAGTGAAGAGTACGAGAATAACTGTCATGGCCAACCCCTGATTTAGTCTGCGTTTCGCAGGTATGAGTTCCAGTGAGCCTTATTTCGTTTCCGCTGCGTGTCGGCTTCGGATTCCTTTAGGCTCTCGTCGCCATCACTAAAGGCAACCATCGTGCCATTCCAAATGTTCACCTGAAGCGACCTGAGAGATTCGCAGCTAAGATGGCTTAGATTTAAACAGTTACCGATTCTGGAAGAAAGGAAGTCCTGGGGCAGATGCGGTTTGTCAGGCAACAGCTGGCTGCTTAGTTTTTTAACACCACAACTTGGTTATGCTGGTCAAGTAGCCAGGTAAGCTACTTAATCATAATAGGTTAGCGTAGTAAAACGAAAACTGTTGCGAATTATAGCTACTGTTGAGAATCTCAGCATTTTGCCAAGTCGTCTCTCAGCACGTTACCGCCGAGCGTAAAAGAAATTTGCGATCCAGTCGCACTCCATCGCAACCGAACTGTTCGTACCAGTATAGAATGTCGCGTTCAAGGCAGGTTTTTTGAAGTCGCGATGGCGGGCGCAGGAAAGGAGTGCCGATGGCGGGTGGTTGGTGGAGTTCGGTTCGGCAAATCCGGAAGCCGGCAGTTCGGCGTCTTCGAAGCCTGCTTATGCTGGTCTGGCTGTCTAGCGTCTTGTTGAGCAGTGTGCTCTCAGCCGTAGTGGTGCAGGCTGAAGTTACGGTCACGCTGGCTCCCGCCATTCGCGAGAACCTAGACCAGATAGCGCGGCAAGTTCTTTCCGAGACAGGCGTTCCAAGTGCATCGATTGCTGTCGTCAAGGACGGCCGGACCGCCTATCTGCAATCCTATGGCAACGCGCGACTTGAGCCGGTTACGCCGGCAAGCAATGGGATGCGCTACAGCATAGGCTCGATTAGCAAGCAATTTACGGCGGCGGCTTTGCTGATGCTGGCCGAAGACGGCAAACTTGGGTTGGACGATCACGTCGACCGGTTCCTGCCCGGCCTGACGGGTGCCAATCGGGTGACGCTGCGTCAATTGCTCTCGCACACCTCAGGCTACCGGGACTATTGGCCGCAGGATTACGTTACCGGACGCATCCTCGAACCAGTCAGTGGGCAGGAAATCCTGGACGGATGGGCGCGCGAACCACTCGATTTCTCTCCCGGAGCAAAGTGGGAGTACAGCAACACCAACTACGTGATTGCTGGGATGATCGTCGAGAAGGTTAGCGGCCTGAGCCTGTTTAACTTTCTACGCCTGCGTATTTTCCAGCCGCTCAAAATGACAACCGCCTACGACACGGACTCAGCTCCCCTGCAAAATCACGACGCCCAGGGGTTTCGCCGCTTTGCGCTGGGGCCGCTGCGTCCGGCGCCGAAGGAGGGTAAGGGTTGGCTATTCGGGGCGAGCGGTCTGGCCATGTCCGCCGCCGATTTGGCTCGTTGGGATATCAGCCTGATGGATGAGTCGCTGATGACGACGGAATCGTACCGCGAGATGGAGACGCCAGCCCGCTTAGCGAATGGAGAGCTAACCACATATGGGCTCGGGGTCGCCATCTCGAACTCAGACCGACACCTCGTACTGGAACATGGTGGAGAGGTCTCCGGCTTCATGGCGGAAAACATTGTCTTGCCGAAAGACCGGCTTGCCATTGTCGTGCTGACCAACCAGGACGCAGCCACGGCGGCCAGCCGGATTGGTCAGCGCATTGCCGCCCTGCTGCTGCAACCGGTTGAGCCGCCAGGGTCGAGCAAAGAGCAACAAATGCGTTGCATTTTTCGCAGCCTTCAGCGGGGCAAGATCGATCGCTCGCTGTTCACGGTCAATGCCAATGCTTACTTCGACAACCAGACCATTGCCGATTACGCCAGCAGCCTCGGCCCCCTCGGAGAGCCTCGGAGCTTCGTCCTCGTGCAAACCGAGAATCGCGGTGGGATGGTCTATCGCTCTTTCCGCGTGCTGGCGGCGGAGAAGAGTCTGCTGGTAAGCACCTACGAATTGCCCGATGGCAAGATCGACCAGTACATGGTGTTGGCACAGTAGCGAACACTGGGTAAGGGGCTTGAATCGCGTGAATTGTAAGCGATTGTAGGAGCTGCTCAAGGTGAGGGCCGACCTTTCACGTCGAGCAGGCTTCTTTGCCGGCAAGCTCGGTGTTCGTGGAAACCACAGACGATCTCCCCGCCGTCGCTTCCGCCAATTCCCATCGGCGAGCCGTAAGCCTCGCGGCACGACGCAGAGATCAACCTAATAGAAATCGAGATTCGTCACCCCAAGAAGTCCTTAACTGTTTACCTGATGACAACATAGCTAACATTGCCCCCCATCTAGTGTTTGCTTGGAGACCCTGAGCGTGTTCTCCGCTTCTCGTAGGCACCGGATTTTGCTCGGAACCTCAGTTGAATTCTTTGCATATCGCCGATCCAACTTGTTGAAAATCAGAGTTCAACCACCATGTAGAGTGGCTTTGCATATCGATTTCCTGTTCGGGCCACACCAGTATTTCGAGGACTAGGTAAAAACCTTAGCGAATCTAGGTGGTTACCCTAGCGATACCTCAGGCGGTTGCTCGACTGTAGTTGAAGGCGCCAACCCGTAACTTCTCCTTAGCCGGAACTAACGGTTCCCGAAGGAGAATGAATGAAATCAAAAACCGGCGTTTTCATACTTGCTATGGCTGGCCTCGTCGGAATGTTCGGGTGCGGGTCGGGGTCAAGTTCGGCTTCGGCCAATCAGGGTTCCGTCGCATCGCCTTCCGGTAGCACCGCTGCCGTACCCGCTACGGTTGCGGCCGCGACCGCCAACAATACGAGCGCCAGTAGCAGCTTCGCTGGCACCAGCAACGGCAACGTAGCGCCTGGAAACGTCAGCAAGGTCTCGTTCCGCGACTTGCTCTATTCCGGCTCCAACACCAAGATCTACGTCCATATCATGCCGTGGTGGGGAGAAAGTTCACACATCAATATCGGCTACGATTCAACTGACCCCGCCGAGGTGAAGCTCCAGATCAACGACATGATCAGCCGCGGCATCGATGGGCTAATTCTCGACTGGTATGGTCCCACGGATACGCACGGAAATAACGCGCTGATCGCCATCATGAACGAAGCCCAACAGCACACAGGCTTCGAGTTCGCTGCGTGTGAAGATAAAGGGGCGCTAACCGGAGCGTCTGACGCAACCGCCAAGATCATTTCCGATGCCAACTACATCTACAGCACCTTCGAGCAGTCTCCCAACTACATGCGCAAGAACGGCCGCCCCGTGATCGTTCTGTTCGGAGAAGAAGCGCTTACGATCAACTGGGCGCAGGTTGCTGCGAGCGTACAGGGCAATCCCATTTTCATTTGGCGCAATAACGGAGGTTTTGCTCAGCCGCAGTCGGCGGGCAGCTTTAGCTGGGTCGGACTTACCAGCAATGCGGCTGACCCCGGGCTAGCTTATCTTGATAGCTTTTACCAGACGGCTCTAACCACGACAGCCAAACAGACGTTCGGCTCGGGTTACAAGGGCTTCAACGATTCCATCGCTCCCTGGGGATCGCATCGCCTGCTCGACCAGCAGTGTGGACAGACCTGGCTGGCTACCATGGCTGATATCAACAACCACTACTCCGCGGGGAACCAACTCACCAATATCCAGATCCCGACTTGGAACGATTACGAGGAAGGAACTGAGATCGAAACCGGCATCGATAACTGCGTCTCCATTTCAGCTTCCGTTACGGGACAGACTCTGAGCTGGAGTATTTCCGGGCAAGAGAACACGTTGCACCACTACGCCCTGTTCGCCACCGCTGACGGAGAAAACTTGGTGCTCTTAGGAACAGTGAACGCCGGCACCCATTCTGCCGATCTTAGCGCTTACTCCTTAAGTGCAGGCAGCTACACTCTGTATGTTCAGGCAGTGGGCCAGCCCAGCATCCTCAACCACTTGTCGGCACCTGTAGCGTTTTCGCGCTAACCGTCGCGGTACGGCGCGAAAACGCCCAAGAGGCGCAAGTCTGGTGTGACTAACCAGTGTTTGGGCGTCGAAATGATTCGGCGAATTCAAAGCGCGCTGGCGACAGAGATCCGGGCACCGTCTCCACCGGTGACACGACCAACGACACAGGAAGTCTCAGGGAAACGGGCTATGCCTTGGCCGTTTTCTTCCTGCGTTCTGCCCACCGCTTCTTCATCATTTCGGATATACGCTTGCGAGCAGCAGGACTCATCTTCCGATGACCACTCGATTGCTTCGGGGCGGCGGGCTTGGCTGCCGTGTTGCGCCTTGCCGCCCATCTTGCTTTCGCAGCCTCAGATATACGTCTGCGACCGGCGGCACTGATGCGACGACGGCGCGGCTGCGGAGCGGGTCCGGCGGCCTTGTAACCAGCCTCCGTGGGAAGGCCAGTGTCATTTAACGTTTCAAGAGCGGCGATGGCTTGATTGATGCGGTCAAGTTCGGCGCGAAGGTCGGAAAGAATTTTCTTAGTATCCACTCAAATGTTCTCCTCAGGTTAACTAACAACTAAGAATAACAGGAGGCAAGTGTGTGTGAATAGTAATTGCAATGGATACTTATCAAAGGAAATAAACAGTCTGCATTCCCGATTATCGAGTAGCACGACTGTGCGAGCTAACAGGCTTGGCGAAGAACTACCTCCTTAGTTGCCTCAACAGGGCTCGTTGCTTCATCCCAGTCTGCGGCGTTTGCTACCGGAAGGCAGCGGACGTGCTTTGTGAGCGGTTGATCGATGAGTTGGATTTGAGCGCAATGGAGCCTTATTTCAGGCCGAGGCAACGCGGCAAACCATCGCATCAGCCGCGTAGAATGTAGAACAATGGACGCCAGTTGCAGTGGCTCACAACATGTGCAAGTGAGATATGGATTGTTGCGTCCGGATAAAAAAGAATAGCTGTTACCCGTGATCGGAAACGCCATGAAGCGTGGCGTAAATAGTGATACTCTCGTTACTGAGAGAACCTGCGGTTAGAAGCGTGACAAACACTTACATTGCACAAGCCCGGTGGAGGTTTCGCGGCGCGTGGCAGCACCTTGAACGCGAGGTAACGGCTCGCGACATGAGCGAAGCCGGCAGGATGCTGTACAGCCTGCTCCCTATTACGTTCTTTCGATCCCAAGACCATGCGGTTATGATTCGCTATCCGTTAAAGCAGCAATTAGAGTTGGCCGCAGCCGTCCGGAAAGCTGAAAATTGAGCGTGGCCGGCGGTCGCTGAAATGCGCGATACATCAGCATATTACTGCGCTGGTGGGCTGCGGTAGAGTCGCTGACACGGTGTCCCGGCAGAGCAAGGCCATCCCCATCGCCCTTCGGGCGGAGTCGCAGGCATATCTTCCTATCCCTTCCGGGAGTAGAATTGTAATTCGGTTGCTTCGTTCGTCTCGTTCACATCGCGGGCTGGTTCTTCGCAGACCACGACGCGTCTCCCAATCAATTATGAAGAATCCACCAGTAGTCCAAACGGAAATGCTGGAGAAAACAGAGGTAGAGTAATGCCTGGGACTATTGACTGGCCTCCTCCGCGCACGCCGCGCACGCCACCTTCGCCACGCCGCCGCATCAGCCTCATTCTCGCCGCTATTGTCGCTGTTCTTGTCGTTGTCTTCGGCGGCAGTATTGCGTCGTCGTATTACATAGACGCACTCTGGTTCGGGTCGCTGGGCTACGCGGATGTGTTCTGGAAGACACTGAGCTTTCAGTCGGGTGTCTTCGCGGCCTTTGCAGCGGCCACATTCCTCATTCTATATCTATCGTTTCTGGCTCTGAAGCGGGCGCACGTCGACGACTTGCCGAGCGGTCACACGATTTTCATTGGCGGGCAGCCGGTGAGACTGCCGATCGAGTCCATGCTGCACCCTGTCGCATTCGGCCTCTCGCTGATCATCGCCGCCATGACTGGCGCCGGCATGATGGCGGAGTGGCCGACGCTTGCGCTCTATTGGTACGCGCCGCACGCTGTGGGTGGCGTGGTGGAACCGATCTTCGGTAGGCCGCTGACCTTCTTTCTGTTGACCCTTCCCGCATGGCAACTCATTGTCGGTTGGCTGATGATGCTGGCAGTGATGATCTGCGCGGTCGCCGTTTTCTTTATCCTGATCACCGGCGGCGCACGTGCCCTTGCCGGAGAGCGCGGCATCCCGCTGTCCTTGCGCGGGCTCTCCATCGCGTTTTCGTTCCTGCTGGTGATCCTCGCGATACGTGTCTATGTCGACCGCTTCGAACAATTGTTTGCTGATCACACCGTTTTTTCCGGCGTGACCTACACTGACGCGCACGTCACACTCCCCGGCCTGCTCGTGGTCTGTGTGGCGCTGATTCTCGGCGCTCTGATCGTAGCCTTCAACGTTGTGTCGGTTCCGCGCATACGCTGGTTCATCGTAGCCGTCGTCCCGGCCGCAGTATGTTACCTCGCTCTTCAAGGATTGGGCTGGTACGTCAGCAGTTTTATCGTCAAACCAAACGAACTGGTCCGTGAGGCACCCTATATTGCCCATAATATCGAGCTGACACGGCAAGCCTATGGATTGAACCGGATCGTACAGCGGGAGTTTCCCGCCGAAACCACCGTCGAGGCAACCGATGCGGCCAACAATCAGCCGACGCTTCAGAACATCCGGCTGTGGGACTGGCGCGCCCTGCAGGACACGTTGCGTCAGATTCAGGAGATTCGTACCTATTACGACTTCCCCGACATCGACATTGATCGCTATCAAATCGACGGCGCAACCCGCGAAGTGATGCTTGCCGCGCGCGAGCTCAACGTCGACAAGCTCCCGGAGAGCAGCCGCAACTGGATCAACGAGAAGCTCATCTACACTCACGGCTACGGCATCACGATGAATCCTGTAAACGGGTTTACGCCGGAAGGGCTGCCGACGCTATATCTGCGCGATATGCCCGTCCTGAGCACGGCTCGTGGTATCAGCGTGACGCGCCCCGAGATTTATTTTGGCGAGCTGACTAACACCGACGTATACGTGAAGACGAGGCAGAAGGAATTCAACTACCCGCAAGGCCAGACCAACAGCCTCACATCCTACGAGGGCAGCGGCGGCATTGTCATCGGGGGTTTCCTGCGTCGGCTCATCATCGCGTTCGAGCGCGGCGACCTTGCCAAGCTGCCTTTCAGCGATGACGTGAACCCGCAGAGCCGGCTGCTGATGCGGCGCGGCATTCGCGCTCGCGTGCAAGCCTTAGCGCCGTTTCTTACCTATGACCGAGATCCGTATATGGTAGTTGGCGACGATGGCCGGCTGTCGTGGATCATGGACGCGTTCACGACCTCAGGCAGCTATCCTTATTCGCGCCACTACCGTCTCGGCGGCGATACCATCAACTACGCGCGGAACAGCGTGAAAGTCGTCATCGACGCCTACGATGGGACAACGACGTTCTATGTGTTTGACCCGGACGACCCGATTATTGCGGCTTACCGCGGCATCTTTCCAAGCCTCTTCAAGGATGCTTCGGCGATGCCGCCGGCGATGCGTAAACACGTGCGCTATCCGGAGTTGCTGCTCAATCTACAAGCATCCGTGTATGGCCTGTATCACATGACGAATCCGGAAGTGTTCTACAACCGTGAGGATCTGTGGACGGTCGCCACCGAGTCAGCCACAGACCAGAGCGGCCAGCAGAAGACGCAATCGATGGAACCAAATTTCGTGTTGATGAAACTGCCGGGCGAAACCGGGATCGAGTTCGTAAATATTCTGCCGTTCACGCCCTCGAACCGGAACAACTTGATTGGCTGGATTGCCGGACGCAGCGATGGCGCGAACTACGGCACAGCCATGGTCTACAACTTTCCGAAAACCCGACTTATCGATGGCCCGGTGCAGGTCGAGTCGCGCATCGATCAAAACGCGCAGCTCTCAGGACAGTTGACGCTGTGGAATCAGCAGGGCTCGCACGTGCGGCGCGGCAGCCTGCTGGTGATTCCGATCGGGCGGGGGTTGCTGTATGCGGAGCCAATCTACCTGCAGGCGGAGCGGAGCCCGATGCCGGAGCTGCGCCTCGTCGTGCTTGCCCTGCAGGATCGACTCGCCTATGGACCGACGTTCGAAGCGGCGATGACAGGACTCTTCGGCGGAGGGATCTCGTCAACGAGCGCCTCGGCTGCCCCGGAGCCGGCGCCACGGCAGGTGTCTGCCGGTGCGCCCCAACCCGCGACGGATCTCAAAGGTCTGATCTCGGCAGCTGCGAAAGACTTCAACGATTACCAGCAGTTGACGGCGGCAGGCAAACTCAGCGAGGCCGGGCGAAAGCTTGAAGAATTGAAGCGCAAGCTCGAAGAGCTGAACTCGCGTCAAAAATAATTCGTCGAGGCGTTCTTTGTTGCTAGTAGCTGGACCGGGCTTACACTGACCCGGCCCAGCTACGGTTCACTCAAATGCAACTGGCAATTAAACTGTCACCGGCTGAGCTACCTCTCGCAACGCCACCGCAAACGCTTCGACCGCATGGTCAACCTGCTGCCTGGTAATGACAAGCGGCGGTTGGAAGCGCAGGACATTGCCAAAGGTTCCTCCCAAGCCTATCAAGACGCCACTACGTAACAAGGCATCCTTCAACGCCTCGGCTTCAGCGGCTGCTGGCGTAAGTTTTTCATCCTTCACCAGCTCAATACCGATCATCAGTCCCTTGCCGCGAACCTCGCCGATCATCGGATTGCTCTTCTGAATCTCACGGAACTTCTGCACGGCGTACGCGCCGACTTCGGCAGCATGACCCCAGAGATTCACCCTTTCCATAAACTTGATATTGGCAAGAGATGCTGCGCAAGAAACTGGATTGCCGCCAAAAGTAGAGAGGTGATCCCCAGGCTTGTAGGCATCCGCAATCTCCGGACGGGTGGTAAACATGCTCAGTGGGAATCCGTCTGCAATCCCCTTTGCGCTGCAAAGAATGTCCGGCTCAACCCCGTAATGCTCGATAGCAAATAGCTTTCCGGTGCGCCCAAAGCCCGATTGAACCTCATCAGCGATGAAGAGGATGCCGTACTTATCAAGAACCTTCTTTACTTCCTTAAAATAGTTTGCCGGCGGAACGATAATTCCACCCTCGCCCATCACAGGCTCGGCAATAAACGCAGCGACATTTCCTGACGTTCCATAGAGAATGGCCTCTTCCAGGCCCTTCGCGCATTCGGTTGCACATCTTTCCGGATCGTTGGGCCACAACGAGCGATAGACATAGGGCGCCGGCGCGAAAGCAACGCCGGACAGATAGGGACCGCCTCTCTTTTTGCGTCCCTGGTTGCCGGTGACACTCAGTGCGCCCATGCTGCGGCCGTGGAAGCTGCCCTGAAGCGCGATGAACTCCGATTTGCCGGTGTAGAGACGCGCAAGTTTTAATGCGCCTTCGATCGCTTCAGCACCACCGTTGCCGAAGAAGGTCATCTGCAAACGGCCCGGCGTGAGGCTCGCCAGCTTTTCGGCCAGGTCAGCAACCGGTTGGACATAGTAGCTGTACGAAGAGCAATGCACCAGCTTGTCCATTTGTGCCTTGGCAGCGGCAATCACCTCAGGGTTGCAGTGGCCGGCATTCACCACCGAGATTCCGGCAAAGCAATCCAGGTATTCACGTCCATTGACGTCAGTGACCACCGCGCCACTGGCTTTCTCAATCACGACGGGTACGACCTGCTTCACGAACCCGGTCATGACGTAGTCCTTGTACTTCCGCATGGTATCGTTCATAAGTCCTCACAATCTGAGAGTAGTTTATCTCTTTTCGCCCTGCCCCCGATGCGGTTAATCGAGGTAGACGCGTGGCACGCGCCAGTTAATGCCGCACGTAATCTCATATGGAATTGTGCCGACCCAGTCCGCATGATCTTGGGCGGTGACAGAGCAGTGTTCAGAGCGTCCTATCAACAGCGCCTCGTCTCCAATCTCTGCTCCGGGAACTCCCGTGACATCGATCGCCGTCAGGTCCATGGAGATTCTCCCGACCACCGGAGCATAGTGATCGCGGACGATGACTCGTCCCTTGTTCGACATCGCCCGGTTGAAGCCGTCGCCGTATCCAGCCGCGATCACCGCGATGCGAGATGGCGCTTTCGTCACATAGGTAGCGTTGTAGCCGATGGCTTGTCCGGCTGGCATATCGCGCTGAGAAACGATTCGGGCCTTCCAGGTAAGCACCGGTTCAACGGGTAGCGGTGCAGGAATCTTTATTCCGGCATGAGCGCTGAGCGGTGGCAGATACCCATAAAGTGCGAGCCCTGGACGCACCATTGTGTTCCAAGTTTCAGGACGCCCGCCGATGGCGGCACTGTTGGAGAGAAGCCGCAAAGGCGGCTCCAACCCTGCCGCCCGCAAAGTTGCCAGCACGTGGTTGAAGCAAACGATCTGCGCGGTTGCGTCATCCGCGTCCAGCACCTCGGAGGAAGCAAGGTGGCTGAATACGCCTTCCAATTCAAGATATTCCGAACCAGCTATGCGCCGTGCAAGCGGCTCAACGTCAGCGGCAGGAACTCCCACCCGCCCCATGCCGGTATCAACCTTGAGGTGAACAGGGAGTTTTTCAGTAGCGCGCCAAGCTTGCAGCGCACGCTCAAGGCGCTCGATGTGATCCAAGGTCCAGACGGCCGGGGTAAGGCTGCTGCTTATAACGGCCTCTTCTTCGCCGCGCCAGAAGCCGGTCATGAGCAGGATGCGTCCGTTGATGCCAGCCTCACGGATGGATGCGCCCTCTTTCGTATCAGTGACGCCAAACCACTTCGCGCCATCGGCTTCGAGCGCCCGTCCGCATTCCACCACGCCGTGGCCATAGGCGTTGCACTTGATCACGGCGCAAACCATCGCAGGCGCGACCCTTTGGACAATCGTTCTGAAATTGTTGCGGAGAGTACTGAGAGAAACTTCCGCCCAGTTTGTGCGTAAGTGAATGCGATCCTTCGATTCAACTTTTGCCATGTTCTTCCTGTAAACAATACTAGCGTAACGCGAGGCTCCATTCGCGTAATTGCCTTAAGACAATTACAGTCCATCCGAATGTGGCAGATTTGCTTCTTTTCGCAAGAGAATCCACGGCAGAACGGCCATCCAAGGCGGTGCGGCGCCGGCCGCCTCGCCCTGGATGATAGAAAGCAGATTTACGGATTCACAACCGAGTCGAACTTCACTTTTCCGTCTTTGATGGCCAGAATCGTGGCCGACTTTGTCGGATTGTGGTCTTTGTCGAAGGTAATGTGGCCGGAGACCGCATTGAAGCTGATCTTCGCCAGAGTATCTTTCACCTTTGCCGTGTCGTCCACGCCGGCTTGCTTAATGGCCGTAAGCAGAAGGTTGGTGGCGTCGTACGCTAACAGGCCAGGATTATCCGGAATCTTGGGCTGTCCCTTGTCGTCCTTGTACTTTGCGCCGTAGGCCTTCACAAAATTCTGCACCACCGGCCGCGTGTCCTCGGCGGAGTAGTGGTTGGTGAAGTATCCGCCATCGGCTGCCTTCAGATCCAGGTCAGAGGAGTCCCAGCCATCGCCGCCCATGAACGGAACCTTGATTCCTTTTTCCTTCGCCTGCTTCACGGCCAAATTCACGATGTTGTAGTAGTCAGGCAGATAGACTATGCCCGGCTTGGTGGCGCTGATCTTCGCCAGAATCACCGAAAAGTCCGTGTCTTTGGCAGTGTAGGTCTCCGTGCCGACGATCTTGCCGCCCTGCGCCGTAAATGCCTTTGTAAAGTATTCGGCCAGGCCTTTCGCGTAGTCGTTCGCCTGATCAAACATGACGAAAGCGGTCTTGACCTTCAGGGTGTTGAGAGCAAACTTCGCCGCCACGGTTCCCTGGAACGGATCAATAAAGCACGCCCGGAAGACGTAGTCCTTTACCTTGCCATTCCCGCCGACCGTTACCGCGGGATTGGTGGAACCGCCAGTGATTTGGATGACATGCTTGGCATTGGCAACTTCTGAGATGGGGATGGACGCCTTGGAGCAGTACTCGCCAATGATGTAGTGAACCTTGTCCTGGTCGATCACTTTGTTGGCCGCGTTCACCGCCGGGTCGGGAGTGCACTGACTGTCTTCGACGATCGGCACGATTTTCTTGCCCAGCACGCCGCCCTTGGCGTTCCATTCGTCGATAGCCATGAGCGCGCCATCGCGAGTCGAGATCCCGAACGTGGGAGCGGGACCGGAGAGTGGGGCCAGTATGGCAACCTTGATATCGCCGCCGCTCTGACCGTACGCAGAGCCGACCACGAGGGCCGCCAGAATCACGATTGCTGCTAACTTGATTGTGCGCATGCGTTAAGTCCCTCGAAGAAACGGTTTTTACTTCAGGATTGAACAAAGATCACGGCGAGAACAATGCGTTCTGCCGTGTGAGTTGGACTGCTTGCTTATTCCTCGAATCGAAGAACCCATTCTGTGATCTTCAGCTGCAGGCCTGCTTACGATGAACGGCCTGCCTGGACCAGCCAGAATGTACCCCAAAAGCTCCTAATGGCTCCTATCGTACTGGGGAGACGGGCGAATTTACAAATGCCAAAGGCGAACTTCCCGATGAAAATCAGGCGACACTGTTCCATTCTGGGCTTCGCCATGCAATTCAGCGCTTCGGCAGCTCTCACGGCGACGGACCGTCGAACTCAGTGGGCGTGCTGATTCGACTTCACGCAAGGACTGAGGACCTAACGTTCCGCCAGATTTGTATTGACATGGAAAGCACTTTGGGCGATACCGGAACCCACTGCTCAGCCGAGGTTTGCCATGAAAGTTCTTATGGGGAATAGGGTTGCGGTCTTAGGCACGGGAGCAGTCGACGGCAGCGCCGCACGCTGAGAGGGGAATGAATATGAACACTGCGGTATCCGCAGCCAAGATTGACAGCCAGACTGTCGGGAAGTCGACGGCAGCAATGACTGTGGCCAGAGCTCTCGTGCCCATTATCGTGGCCGTGACGATCGCCCTGCTTCCTGTTCCAGCCGGTTTGAAAGCGAATTCCTGGTACTATTTCGCGCTGTTCATCGGTGTCATCGTCGGTCTCATGCTGGAGCCGCTCCCGGCTGCAGCCATCGGCTTCATCGGGGTTGCCGCGGCTGGGGTGCTCGGATTAGTCGAGCGCAAACCGCCGGACGCGATTCGTTGGGTGCTCAGCGGCTTCTCCAATTCGTCGGTTTGGCTGATCTTTGCCGCTTTCATGTTCTCGTTGGGGTACGAAAAGACGGGTCTGGGCCGAAGGGTAGCCCTGACCCTGGTTAAATTTCTCGGTGGAAAGACTCTTGGCCTGGGATACGCCATTTTCCTTTCCGACCTGATCCTGGCGCCCTTTACTCCCTCCAACACCTCTCGCAGCGGGGGGACTATTTATCCGATCGTGCGCAACATCCCCGGCCTATATGGTTCTCAACCGGGACCGACGGCCCGCAAAATCGGCTCCTATCTGCTGTGGACGGCGTTGGCCTCCTCCTGCATCACCAGTTCGATGTTCAGCACGGCCATGTCATCCAACCTGCTGGCGCTGGACCTGATAAAAAAGACGATAAACGTGGAGATCACGTGGACGCAGTGGTTTTTAGGGTTCTTGCCGGTTGGCATCATTCTACTGATTTGCATGCCTCTTCTCGCCTACAAGATTTATCCGCCAGAGATCAAAAACAGCAAGGAGGTCCCGCCTTGGGCTGCGCGGGAATTAGCGATACTGGGGAAGGTAAGCGGTAAAGAGATCGCCATGGCGGCCATCGTAGTCGTGGCGCTGGTGCTATGGATCTTCGGCAAGAATCTGATTGACCCGGCAATGGTCGCCATCGTTCTGGTCTGCCTGATGGTGATTTCCGGCATTATCCGTTGGGACGATGTCCTGGGCAACAAACCAGCCTGGAACGTACTGGTATGGTTCGCCACGTTGGTGACGCTGGCGGAAGGGCTGAATAAAGTGGGATTTGCAACTTGGTTTGCAAAGTATGCAGCCTCCCATTTGAGCGGACTCTCTCCCATTCCAGCGATGATCGCTCTGATGATCATCTTCTTCGGAGTTCATTATCTTTT